>NZ_RZRW01001180.1:0-902 GCF_003998745.1 Mesorhizobium sp. M7A.F.Ca.US.014.04.1.1
CGACAGGCGGGCAGCCGTATAGGCAAAGATAGCAATGCCGGAGGCAGCCGGCACTCGGCTGTCTCCTGCTAGCGGCTCCTGCGGAGTCGGGCGCACCCGGTGGTACCGAGCAACTGGCGCTCCGCACGAGGGATAGCGCGACCCATTGGTGACTGGTGCGTGCCTGACGAAGCTCTCCATTTCCGCTTCGACATAAATGCTTCACCTAGGGAACATCGCCGGCTCCGCGAAGTTGGACAGCCACGGAGGACGTGCACATGAACAGTGTCATCTATCTTATCGGCGTTATCGTTGTCGTGCTGGCGGTCCTCTCCTTCCTCGGTCTTCACTAGGTGGCCCCATGCAGCATGAAAACGATCAGGGCGGACAGCCCACCGATTTCGACAAGACGAAAAGCGACGTTTCCGAAAGGCTTCGCCAGGAAAATGAGCGTGCCAGCGAGTTGCTTCACGACGCGCGTGATACGGTGACCCGCAAGGCTGGCGACTATGCATCTGAAGCCAGGGAGGTCATCTCCGACAAGGCGCAGGAAGCGCAGCGCGACATCGGATCGAGCCTGGCGGCGCTGGGCGGCGCACTGCGCGCGGCCAGTGACCACCTGGCCAACAACGATGAAAGGAACGCATCGAAGTTCGCATTGGATGCTGCCGGTGGCCTGGAGCGGCTTTCATCGTCATTGAAACAGAAGCCGTTCGGCCAGGTCCTGGAGGACGTGCAGTCCTTTGGCCGGCAAAATCCCGGTGTCCTGCTTGCCGGATCGGTATTGGCCGGATTGGCTCTCGGGCGGTTCATCAAGGCCTCGCCGCCGGCGGGTCCAGAATTTCAGGATGCGCCGGGAGACCTCAAATCCCACACCGATCAGGCACAGGGTTGGTCCGCTGATCGGTCGCAGGATTCGGGCG
>NZ_RZRW01001181.1:0-900 GCF_003998745.1 Mesorhizobium sp. M7A.F.Ca.US.014.04.1.1
GATCGGCGACACCGAAAAGACCAGCATCAGCAAGGACATCAGCTTGGCAGCCTCATTGCCGGTATGCAGGTCGCGCACGATGGCGCGCGGAACGGCCATGCCGGCGCTGGCGCCAAGCCCCTGCAGGAAGCGGAAAGCGATCAGCCATTCGATGGTCGGCGCCATTGCCGAACCGATGCCGCCGACCATGAACAGCGCAAGGCCGCCGTAGAGCGGCAGCTTGCGGCCGACCATGTCGGAGATCGGCCCGACGACGATCTGGCCAAAGCCCATCGACAGGAAGAAGATCAACAGGCTCATCTGCACGGCAGCGGTGCCGGCATGCAGATCGGCGCCGATCGACGGCAGCGCGGGCAGATACATGTCGATGGCGAACGGGCCGATGGCGGACAACAAGCCGAGCACGACCGCGATGCGGAGGAATTTGGGACTCATGATAGAGGCTTCTTTCAAATCTGGTTGCCGCCGCCAGGCGGCGTCTAACCTAGGACGTTCCATCCCGTGAGATTCCGACACATCGAGAGCGAGTTCTGTTCGTCTCTCTCATGCGAAATCTCTTAATCTTGTGTCCACAAATTTAGACACTCTTGTCTAAATCGTCAATCACCTCTATATAGTTTTTTATGAAGCTGCACGTTTCTCCTGACATTTTCCCGCCACGCGGTCATGAGGCCAAGCGCCTGTCGATCGTCGACTCCGCCGCCACCGTGTTTTGCCGCGAAGGTTTCGCCGGCGCCAATATCGACCTGATCGCCGCCGAAGCCGGCGTCTCGCGCCAGACCATCTACAACCATCACGGCGACAAGGAAAAACTGTTCGTCGCTGTGGTCCGTGATCTGACCGAACGTTGCAATGCCGGCATCTTCGCCACCATTGCCACCTTCCCCGATCAGCCGGGGG
>NZ_RZRW01001182.1:0-899 GCF_003998745.1 Mesorhizobium sp. M7A.F.Ca.US.014.04.1.1
CATTATACGCTGCCGCCGCTGCTGCCTGCCAAGCGTGGTCCTCATTCCCGCCGAGACGCGGCGCGGTGGCGCCGCTGCTCACGACGACCACCTTGTCGACCAGACCCGGATTTTCAACGGCGAGCATTGCCGCGATGAAACCGCCTTCGGAATGGCCGACCAGCGCGCATCGGGTGATCCCGAGCGCTTCGATGAAGGCTGACACGTGATGGCGCCGGTCGAGGCGGGGAACGTGTTTCCCATCTGCCGACGCATCTGAGAGACCGAAACCGACCAGATCGGGCGCCAGCACCCGGAACTCATCCGCGAGTGCCGGGATGGTGTTGTGCCAGGTAGACCAGGCGTCGATCGCCAGTGACGAGCCGTGCAGAAGGATCACGGTCGGTCCGCTCCCAGCTTCGAAATAGCGCGTACGGATTCCGCCCGCCGAGACATAATTTTCCTCAGCTCTCGAAGAGGGTAGCGGCGGACGGGCGGCGTCAGGCGCTTGCAAGCGCCGATTAGCTGACGGATTGGTTTTCAAGCTGTTCGATCATCCCGAGTGCGAATTGTGCGGCTTTGCGTACATGTTTTTTTGCAAGCCGCTCGGCATCCGATGCCTTGCGGTTCACCAGGGCGTCGAGCAGGGCTGCCAGCTCTTCTTGAGATGCCTTTCGCCGCTCTGCATTGGAAAGAGAAATCATGCGCAACTGTGAGGCCCGCATATGTATGCTGCGAAGCATCCGTTCCGCCTCGGAATTGTTCGCGCCTGCTATCAAAACGTCGTAAAACCGGGTTTTTGCGGCAATCATTTCGCGCGGTACACCGACGCGATAAGCTTCCATCAGCTCGTCATACATGTCCCCGCAACGCGTGATATGATCGTCAGCCGCATTCTCGCAAAGCAACCTGCATATAAG
>NZ_RZRW01001183.1:0-899 GCF_003998745.1 Mesorhizobium sp. M7A.F.Ca.US.014.04.1.1
CAAATGCGTCTCTCGGTCGAGATCGCCAAGCGTCGCGCCGCCCTGAACTCGCACGGTCTGGGTCTTGGGCTCAACCATCACGCCACGCATGGCGGAGAGGTCGATCACGATGCAGTTGTCGCAGAGCGCGCGCCAGGCGACATTGTGACCGCCCCCACGCACCGCGACAAGAAGGTCGTTTTTAGAAGCGAATTTCACTGCGTGGATTAAATCAGCGACACCGAGGCAGCGTGCGATCAGTCCAGGGTGTCGATCAATTGCCGCGTTCCAAATACGGCGTGCCTCGTCGTAATCGGCATCAGCGAGCCGGATAAGGCGGCCAGCCAACCCCGAAGCGAACTCATCGATGAGGTCTGCGCCAATCGGCATGCCATTGCGACTTTGAAGCTGCGTCTCTAACATATCCTCCTCCTCAAGCGCGTAAGCTCAAGCCTCGCGGTGAGAAGTAGCATAACACCAGTTGGCGGGCCTGTGACGCCGAAAACACCTTCGATCCGATAAGTGGCGCTCGGTGCGGAATGGCCGCTTTTGCCAACTGGATTCTAGGAAGCTGCCAGTCGGCTCGCGGCCCCATGACAGTCACATCAAGCAACGGAGAGGCGCACGCCACCAGCCGAGCAGCTCGCACACCACGGTATACCTCGACTAACGTAACACCGCCGCCGGTTGCGGCGTAACATCTGGGTGGATCGACTATCTGTGACAGGGTAGCGTCACGCCTAAACCTTGAGGTGACAGGGCCGCAGATAGCGAGCCATCGGGCAAAAATCGAAAGGCCGGAAGGGTTGCCGTACGGTTTTACAAGGCAACGACGCTAGGTCGTTCCAACAAAAACCGCGCTGTCGAGATTGGGTCATTGCACTGTTCCCATTCGGTCCTTTCCCCATGAGAACTGCCCA
>NZ_RZRW01001184.1:0-896 GCF_003998745.1 Mesorhizobium sp. M7A.F.Ca.US.014.04.1.1
TTCTCGCCCTGGGCGTAGATTTCCGCGCCTGCGGGATAGAAGCTGAGTGGTTGCAGCAGTGCGGGCTCAAAAGCCTCCGGCAGGTTGGGCTGGGCAGACCGTGACGGCAGCGAAATTCTGAAGGAGGTGTAGGCGTGCATGGCTGTTTTCCCGTTTTATCCGTGACACAGCAATCGCGCGAATCCGCGGGTCGCGAAATTCGGTTATGTCCCTACGGGAAACTACCTAGAGCCGCTCCTCCTGAATCGGTCCAGCGCTGGTCGCCGCAGTGAAGAAAGCTATTCACTTGCTTCGCGGCCCGACACCTGCTGGATCAAGATACGGAAGAAAACGTGGGGTGCACTGTCCGACACCGCAGGCATAAGTGGCTTGAGGGCGCCGGGCTCCCACCAAGCGGCGTGCTTGCTCAACATCGCCCATGCATGGTCACGCTCGAGCTTGTGGCCAATCCGGTCCGGCAGTTCCTCATAACGGCCATCGACGACGACGCTTCTCCAGCCTCGGCCCTGGCCGCGTTCACCCACCTGGACGGACACCAGGGGATTGGCACGCATCCAGTCGATCTTCTTGCCGGGCATGGAAAACGCGTAGAGATGATTGTCGGCGTGCGCATAGTGCACCGGCACCACGTAGGGCTGCCCACCCTTCGCGCATGCCAGATGACCGACACGGTTGGCGGTCAGCAATTTCGTGCATTCCAGGGCGGATAATGTGCGGATCAGCATGTGTGATCTCCTGAGTCTATTGGTCGTCCAACAGACTGTTGGCCCAGCCGCCGGAGCTGTCATTGATCGCAATCAAGGCAGCTTGCCGCTCGTCCGCAGCGGCATAGGCGGCAATTTCGTAAATGATTTAAATCAAGGCGCTGCTTGCCGCTTCCCCAGATCATGGGGAGA
>NZ_RZRW01001185.1:0-887 GCF_003998745.1 Mesorhizobium sp. M7A.F.Ca.US.014.04.1.1
GCTCATATGCGGGAACAGCGCGTAGCCCTGGAACACCATGCCGGCGGCACGTTGCTCTGCCGGTCGGTCGGTGATGTCGACGCCGTCGCTGAACAGCTTGCCCTCGGTCGGCTGCACGAAGCCCGCAAGGATCATCAGGAAGGTGGTCTTGCCCGAACCCGACGGCCCCAGCAGGGTCAGGAACTCGCCACGGCCGATATCGAGCGACAGATTGTCCAGCGCACGGAACGAGCCGAAGCTCTTGCCGATCCCGATTGCCTTGATCTCTGCGGCACGGCCGGGTTGCTGCATACTGCCCTTTCCCTAACGCTTGTCGAAATCGTAGGCAGGGTGCCGGCTCACCGCAACCGAATAGTTTTCGCGTGATCGGCAAATTCCATTCATCTATGGCGAGATGGCGCCGCCTTGCCCTCAATACGGCAGAATGCGGTTCTCCTGGAGTTTCGACCGCAGCCATCCCGCGAACGCTTCCAGCACCGGATGCGAAGCCTTGGCGTGTTCGGAGACCAGGAAATAAGAGCGTGGCGACTTGATCGCGATGTCGAACGGCCTGACCAGCCGGCCCTCGCTCAGCGCCCGCCGGCTGGTCAGTTCGTCGCCCATGGCGATGCCCTGGCCGGCAATCGCCGCCGAAAAGACCAGGTTCATGTCGGAAAAGAAGATGCCACCCTCGATGTCGGGGTTTTCCACCTTGGACAGCGCCAGCCAGCGCGCCCAATCCTCGGTGTCGTCGAGATGCAGCAGGTTGGCGCGCAGCACGTCCGACGGTCGGGAAAAACCGCCGACCTTGTTGAGCAGCGTCGGGCTGCAGAGCGGCGTGAACGAGAGTTCGCAGAGCGGCTCGATCGCCCGGTGCGGCCAATTGCCGACGCCAAACGCACAGAAGG
>NZ_RZRW01001186.1:0-884 GCF_003998745.1 Mesorhizobium sp. M7A.F.Ca.US.014.04.1.1
TCAGGGAAGGGGCCAAGGCGGTTGCCTCGGGTATGAACCCGATGGATCTGAAGCGCGGCATCGACAAGGCGGTCGATGCGGTGGTCGCCGAACTGAAGACCAATGCCCGCAAGGTCACTCGAAACGACGAGATCGCGCAGGTCGGCACCATCTCCGCCAATGGCGATGCCGAAATCGGCCGCTTCCTCGCTGAGGCGATGGAGAAGGTCGGCAATGAAGGCGTCATCACGGTGGAGGAGGCCAAGACCGCCGAGACCGAACTCGAAGTCGTGGAAGGCATGCAGTTCGATCGCGGCTACCTCTCGCCCTATTTCATCACCAACCAGGACAAGATGCGCGTGGAGCTCGACGAGCCCTATGTGCTGATCCACGAGAAGAAACTCTCCAATCTGCAAGCGATGCTGCCCGTGCTCGAAGCCGTGGTGCAGTCTGGCAAGCCGCTCCTGATCATCGCCGAGGATGTGGAGGGCGAGGCGCTTGCCACGCTGGTCGTCAACAAGCTGCGCGGCGGCCTCAAGGTCGCGGCCGTCAAGGCGCCGGGCTTCGGCGACCGCCGCAAGGCCATGCTGGAGGACATCGCCATTCTCACCGGCGGCACCGCGATCTCGGATGATCTCGGCATCAAACTGGAAAATGTAACGCTGCAGATGCTGGGCCGCGCCAAGAAGGTGGTGATCGAGAAGGAAAACACCACCATCGTCGATGGTGTCGGCCGCAAGGAAGAGATCCAGGGCCGTGTCGCACAGATCAAGGCGCAGATCGAGGAGACCACCTCCGACTATGACCGCGAGAAGCTGCAGGAGCGGCTGGCCAAGCTCGCAGGCGGCGTTGCGGTGATCCGGGTCGGCGGCTCGACCGAGGTCGAGGTCAAGGAGCGCAAGGTC
>NZ_RZRW01001187.1:0-882 GCF_003998745.1 Mesorhizobium sp. M7A.F.Ca.US.014.04.1.1
CCGCGTTGGTCAGCGGGCCGGTCGTCACCAGCGTGATCTCGCCCGGATTGGCCATGACCGTCTCGATGATGAAATCGACCGCATGTCCCGACGTGGCCTGCCGCACCGGCGTCGGCGCCGGCGGGTTGAACTTCTTCAGGCGATCGCCGAAGCGGGCGACAAGCCGTTTTTCGAAATGCACCGGCGCCTCCATGTCGGCCTTGGCGTTGCCGACGATCGGCCGCCACGCGCCGGCGTGAACCGGGATATCGTCACGCCCGGCGAGCGTCAGCGTGTTGAGGACGACGTTGGTGACCTGTTCGATCGGGCCGGCCGCACCGGTCACGGTGGTCACGCCCTCGAGCCGGAGTTTGGGATTGACCGCTGCAAACAGCACGGCGAGAATATCGTCGCCGGCTGAATCCACGTCGAGGATTATGCGTTCCATAAAGGCTTCCTTCACTGGGGATTTTTGCCGCCGGGTTCGGTGTTCCTGTCTACCGACAGCAGTTTCCGCATCGATTCCAGCGTCTCCGCGATGATCCTTGGACGCGCCCGGTAGGACAGCGCGAACAATGCGATCAGCGCAACGACATAGGGGACGGTGAGAACCAGGTAGGACGGATAGCCAAACGTCTGCAGGCGCAACGAAAAGGCATCGGCGAAGCCGAACAGCAGGCAGCCGGCCAGCACCTTCAGCGGATCGCCGTTGGAAAAGATCAGGATCGCCACCGCCATGAAACCACGGCCCGACGACATGTTTTCGGTGAACATGGTGATGTAGCCGAGGGACAGATGCGCGCCGGCGAGGCCCGCCAGCAATCCGCACAGCAGGGATGCGATGTAGCGGACGCGGGTGATCGAGATGCCAAGCGCCTCGGCGGCTTCCGGCTTTTCGCCGAC
>NZ_RZRW01001188.1:0-882 GCF_003998745.1 Mesorhizobium sp. M7A.F.Ca.US.014.04.1.1
GGCGACCGGGTCGAACCTTGACGCTGCCCGACGGCGCGCGGCCGAACTTTGGATGGAGCTGGATATGGCAAGCTATAGCGACGCGGAATTGCACGAGATCGCCCGCTGGCTGAAGGATGGGTTCTCAGCCTCCAGGATTGCAGTCGCGTTCAGCGCGTTGCGCGGCAGTCCGGTGTCGCGCGACGCCATCATCGGCATCGTGCACCGCAACGCCATGCTCGGCGCGATCGGCTTTGCCAATGGCAAGGGGCCGCCGCCGCGATCCAGGCAGGCCGTGGGCAAGCGCGCTGGAAGCAAGCGGGCGAGTGGCGCGTCGGCGAAAGCGACGCCTGTCGTCGGCAAGATGGAGGGCGTGCTTGCCGCCAAGGACATCCATGCGCGTGAAGTGGCCCGGCCCAGGCGCGCGCATTCGTTCGTGCGCGAGGTGGGCGTGCTGATCGCCGACGGCGTGGCCTATCGCCTGGAGGCGCCGGCGCCGCCGCGCGCGGCCATCGGCCGGCAGCCGCATGGCGTGGCGATGCGCTTCATCGATTGCCTGTTTTCACGCTGCCGTGCGCCGCTGGATCTGACGGTGGAGGGGGATCCGGACATTTCTATTGCCGAAGAGGGGGCGCCAGGCAGCCGCCCAGGCGCCGACATGCTGTGCTGCGGCATGCGCACCGGGGCGCTGAAAAGCTATTGTACCTACCACCAGGCGCGCTTCCAGCGCCGCGTATTTGTTGCGACGGGGTGAGGTTTGATCTCTTCTCCCCCGTTCACGGGGAGAAGGTGCCGGCAGGGCAATGAGGGGCAGCGCTGACGAGGCAGGATGGAAGCTGACATGAAATTCAAGCATCCGATTCAGATGCCACTTACCGAAGCGCTGGCGCCGCCCCTCATTGC
>NZ_RZRW01001189.1:0-882 GCF_003998745.1 Mesorhizobium sp. M7A.F.Ca.US.014.04.1.1
GGCTCGCCCCTTGTTACCGGTGCGCAGACCATTGGGGGCGCCGATGTTGCCCGAGCCGATCTGGCGCACATCGCCAAGGCCGGCCGCGCGGGTGAGCAGAAGTCCGAACGGAATCGAGCCCAGGAGATAGCCGAACACAAGCGCTGGGATGAGGCTGTAAGTCATTGTTTCCCCCGCATTTCCCCCAGTTTGGCCGGATCAGGCGCGGTGCGCGGGTTGTCCGGCTCAGACGGAGAACACTGTGCGGCCCGCAACCAGCGTTTGCAAGACCTTGCCTTGCAGGCGCGCACCTTCGAAACAGGTGTTTTTTGAGCGCGAACGAATGCCGCTTTCGCTGACGATCCAGGGTTCGTCGAGGTCGACAAGCGCAAGATCGGCGACAGCGCCGGGCTTCAGCGTGCCACCGGGCAGTCCGAACAGTTTTGCCGGGGCCGTGGACAGGGTCTCGATCAGCCTCAGCAACGGCACGTCGCCATTGTGGTAGAGCCGCAAGGCCGCGCCCAGCAGCGTCTCCAACCCGATGGCGCCGGCCGCCGCATCGGCGAAGGGCAGGCGCTTGGTGTCGACATCCTGCGGATCGTGCGAGGAGACGATGACGTCGATCGTACCGTCCCTGACCGCCTCGATCATCGCCAGCCGGTCTTCCTCGGCACGCAATGGCGGCGTCAGGCGAAAGAAGGTGCGGTATTCGCCGACATCGTTTTCATTGAGCGACAGATTGTGGATCGCCACGCCCGACGTCACCGTCGCCCCGTCGGCCTTGGCACGCGTCACGGCGTTTGCCGCCATCGCCGTCGAGATCTTCGCCGCATGGTACGAACCGCGCGTCAGCCGCGCCAGCGCAAGGTCGCGTTCCAGCGGGATGGATTCGGCCTCGCGCGG
>NZ_RZRW01000119.1:0-12320 GCF_003998745.1 Mesorhizobium sp. M7A.F.Ca.US.014.04.1.1
CTGCATGGCCGCACTCGAGGCGGAGAAGTATCTGGCCGGCATCGAAGTGCATCGCGAAGCGGCCGAGTAGAGAGTTCAGAGAGCGGCTTAGAAACGCCGTGTAAAAGCCTGATTTTTCATTCAGACGCCAAAACAGAACGAGGGGAATCATGGCGTTGGACTGGGACAAGCTACGCGTGTTTCACGCTGCGGCGGAGGCGGGGTCGTTTACCCATGCGGCCGAGACATTGCATCTGTCACAATCGGCGATCTCGCGGCAGGTCAGCGCGCTCGAGCATGATGTCGGCGTGCCGCTGTTCAACCGCCACGCCCGCGGGCTGGTGTTGACCGAGCAGGGTGAGATGCTGTTTCGCACGGCGCATGACGTGCTGATGAAGCTGGAGACCATCAAGTCCCGGCTGACCGAGACCAAGGATCGCCCGTCGGGCGTGCTGCGGGTGACGACGACGGTGGGGCTGGGCGCCGGCTGGCTGACCGAGCGGGTGCAGGAATTCATCGAACTCTATCCTGAAATCAGCCTGCAGTTAATCCTCGCCAACGAGGAGCTCGATCTCACCATGCGCCAGGCCGATTGCGCCATTCGGCTGCGCCAGCCGCAGCAGCCGGACCTGATCCAGCGCCGCCTGTTCACCGTGCATTTCCACCTCTACGCGGCCCCATCCTATGTCGCCAAGCATGGCAGGCCGTCTTCCGTCGCCGAGCTGAAGGCCCATCGCATCGTCACCTTCGGCGTGCCGGTGCCGTCGCATCTGTCGGAGCTGAACTGGCTGGAAACGGTCGGTGATTTCGAAGGCGGGCAAAGGGTGCCGACGCTGCAGATCAACGACATATTGTCGATCAAGCGGGCGGTGCAGGGCGGTGCCGGTATCGCCATGCTGCCCGACTATGTGATCAGCAAGGACTCCGACCTCGTGCAGCTGCTGCCGGAGACCGAGGTGCCGTCTTTCGACACCTATTTTGCTTATCCGGACGCGATGAAGAACCAGGCCAAGCTGCACGTGTTCCGGGACTTTATCATCGCCAAGGCGAGAAGCTGGTCATTCTAAGGACATGTCGATTGCCTGGCCCGACCTGAGCCTCAACATGCCCTGAGACGGCGCTGCCGGTTTCACCTACCCCCGCCAGGGCGACAGTCGAGGCAGCCAGCCGGGCACGTTGCGGCGGTAGGCGTCGTATTCGGCGCCGTACCGGTGAGCCAAAGTCGGCTCCTCGTAGAACCGCACGAAAGAGCCCATGGCGATCGCGCCGATGACCGCATAAGCGGCCAGCGTCCAGCTCGAGAACAGCAATGCCTGGCCGAGGATGATCGACAGCACGGCGACATACATCGGGTTGCGGACATGACGGTAGATGCCGCCGATCACCAGCCTCTCGGTTGGCGCGACCGGAGCGGGCGTGCCGAGGCCCTCAAGCGCGAATCGACCGAAGGCATGCAGCAGTGCTGCGATCGCGACGGCGATCAGAAGCCCGCCGGCAGGAACAAAGCCCGGCAGACCAGACCACGGCAAGCCCCAGCGATCGGTCAACAGCCAGGGCACCAGCCCGGCAACCACGCAGGGCGCCGCGATGAAGAAGGCCGCACTGCCGGCGATCGCCGAAAACGTCCGCATTGGCTGCTTCCTCCCGATTGCCTTAGAAATGCACGCCTGCTGCCTGCTTCCACATCATTGCCCGGTTTTGGCATTTTGAGCCGAAAGCCAGCCGAGATCGGCAATTCTGTAGTTGCAATTGCCCGATTCGGCGGCCCATTTCGACGATTCTGCTGGTCCTATTGGCTTCTGGAATGGGTTAGACCACAGCCTGCGTCTTTTTGCATGCGTGTGTTGCAAAATAGATGCTTGTTTCTTGGGCATGATGAGCACATATATAGATCATCTCCTGGGCGCGTTCTCCTCCCATTAGCGCCCTCGAGTGTTCCCCTCTGGAGGTTAGCCTTAACAGGCACTCCAATCAAACTCAGCCGGATCTTCATTGATCCGGCTTTTTTGTTGCCTGTGCTCTGCTGGGCCGGCAAAAAATTCCATCACAATTGCCACGTAACGGTGACATGTAACCTCTGGTAACATAGCCCGGGCGCCCGCGACCTGCTATGTGGATCATAGGACGCGGTGTGGTTCGGACGGGAGATGGGGGCATCACTCGTACGGCCCGGGCTCAGGCGGCTACCGCGTCCGAACCGTTTTTCCGCCGAACTCGGCGGCACCAAATGCGGCGGACCTGCCGTTTTACCTCCCAAGGAAACGGTCCGCGAACAAAACGACGTCCGGTCCCCGCCGGACGTCGTTTTCTTTTGTCCCCTCGAATCAGGTTCGAGAGGAACGCTACGCCATCAGGCAGCCTTGCCGTTGGTGTTCATCGCCTCGTCGGCCAGACGGCCGGTGAGTTCGGCCATGTGGTCGAAGACGGCACGGTAGCTGGCAACGCCCGCGGTCGCCGAGCGCAACTCGATGATCAGGTCGCCGATCTCGGCTTGCGGCATGGTTGCCTCGACGACATCCCATCCTGGCCAGCCAGGCCGCGCGTCGTAGCCGAGTATCTGGCCGCGCCGTTGCGGGATGAGAGCGATGATCTTCGAGGTGGCGTCGGAGGGTGTGACGATCTCGACCTTCATCACAGGCTCCAGGAGCACCGGCAAGCACGCGGCCATGCCTTCCTTCATTGCCAGCCTGGCCGCCATCTGGAAGGCCATGTCGGAGGAATCGACCGCATGGTAGGAGCCGTCCGACAGGTTGACTGCGACATCCACGACCGGAAAGCCCAGCGGCCCGGATTTCAGATAGTCGCGGACCCCGGTCTCGACCGACTGGATGTAGGTCTTGGGCACGACGCCGCCGGTGATGGTGTCGGTGAACTGGAAGCCGGAGCCGCGCGGCAGCGGCTTGATCTCGATCACCACGTCACCGAACTGGCCATGTCCGCCGGACTGTTTCTTGTGACGGCCGCGCTGTTGCGCCGATTTGCGGATCGTCTCGCGATAGGGCACCGCCGGCGGATGGCCTTCGACCGGTATCTGGTTCTTGCCTTCCAGCCGCTCGCGCACCACGCGCAGATGCATCTCGCCATGGCCCGACAGCACGGTTTCAGCCGAGTCCTGGTTGTGGCGCAGGCTGAGCGAGGGGTCCTCCTCGGCCAGCCGCTGGATGGCAGCCGACATTTTCACTTCGTCCTTGCGCTCCT
Organism: Mesorhizobium sp. M7A.F.Ca.US.014.04.1.1; assembly: GCF_003998745.1. Classification (NCBI taxonomy): domain Bacteria; kingdom Pseudomonadati; phylum Pseudomonadota; class Alphaproteobacteria; order Hyphomicrobiales; family Phyllobacteriaceae; genus Mesorhizobium; species Mesorhizobium sp. M7A.F.Ca.US.014.04.1.1. Next base: position 3,178 of record NZ_RZRW01000119.1, read on the forward strand.
TGGGACGGAGCGCGAAGGCGAAGACCGGCTGCGGCGGCTCGAACTGGACGAGCGGCTTGATGCCGCCCTTGGCCGAACTCAGCGTCTGGCCGGTCTTGACCTCGTCCAGCTTGCCCAGCGCGACCGTATCGCCGGCCTTGGCGATGGAGAGCTTGGAATGGTCCTTGCCGAGCATCCGGTAGATGCCGGAAACCTTGGCCGTGTCGCCGCCGGGCAGCCAGAGTTCGGAACCGTCGACGACCTGGCCGGAGAGGATGCGCGACACCGACAGCTTGCCGCCATGCGAGGTGTGGATGGTCTTCATCACCTGGACCAGGGTAGCCGCGCCGTCGGGTGCACCGAGCCGCTTGCGGGTCGCCTCGATGTCAGGCGCGTCGTGGCGGATCGCCTTCAGGAGACGCAGCACGCCGTTGCCTTTCTCGGCGGTGCCGATCAGCACCGGGGTCACCGCGCCGTCGCGCAGGTCGGCGGCGAGATCGTCGAAGATCGCGTCCTTGGGCGGTTCGATCTCCTCGAGCAGCTGTTCCATCAACTGGTCATCATGGTCGGCCAGCGTCTCCAGCATCGAGAAACGCGCTTCGAGCTCGCGCGCCTTCTCGTCGCCGGGAATCTGCGCCACCTCGCTTTCGGCATATTCGCGATAGATGTAGGCGCGCTCCAGCGCCAGGTCGATCGAACCAATGACGACGCCGTCCTTGCGCAGCGGAATCTGGCGCAGCAGCAATGGCACGGCACTGGCCGGCTGCAGCATCTTCAGCGTGTCGCGCACGCCGGTGATTGCCTTGTCGACCTTGTTGAGAAACAGGATGCGCGGCACGCCGAGATCGTCGAGCTTGCGCATGATCAGTTGCAGGGCAGGGATCTTCTTTTCATCGGCCTCGGCCACGACCACCGCGAGGTCGCAGGCGGCCAGCACCGGTTCGGCTTCGAAAGAGAATTCGATGGAGCCGGGACAGTCGACGAAGGTGATCTGCTCGCCCATGAATTCGGTGGTGGCGATCGTCGCCTCGACGCTCATGGCGTGGGCGCGCGCCTCGGGCGAATGATCTGAAACGGTGTTGCCTGATGAAACGGGATTTTGTCGGGGAATTGAGCCCGTACGGGCCAATATGGCTTCGAGAAGTGTCGTCTTACCGCTTGCGAAGGGACCGACTATGGCAATGCATTTCGGTCCCGTGCGTCGTCCTCCGGCGCGAGTACCCATGACTGACCTCCACTCAGGCGTTTCCCGTAGGACCGACTGGCATGCATGGTTCAGGCGTGGTCAATCGGTCCTGAGCGGCGGCCGGCCTGTTCGACCGTCGCGGGCGGGGTTCTTTTCAAGTCCACCTGCCCAAAGCCATCGTCCCACTTGTTTGCCGGCAGGGCAAGGAAAATAGAAATCCTTTGCTCGGCCGTGGACCCGTGCTGGCCATATAGGGGGCTGGCAGCCGGAAGCTGTTGCACGTCGGCCGATATCGGCGGAAACTGAAGCTGGCGACCCGTCGCCCGCTGTTTTGAAGGACCATCGACCCATGAAGATCATTGCCTGCGGCAGCGTGCCGACCGTCATCGCGCCGGAAAAATACTTCACCGGCCGGGTGCTGCAGACGCCGATCATCGAGAAAGAGGCGCCGGCGCGGCTGCGAGCCACGCTGGTCAGCTTCGAGCCGGGCGCGCGCACCCACTGGCATACGCATCCGCTTGGCCAGACGCTCTACGTGACGGTGGGCGCCGGGCTTGCCCAGACGTGGGGCGGCCCGATCCAGCAGATCAGGGCGGGCGACGTCATCTCGTTCGCGCCTGGCGAAAAACACTGGCATGGCGCGGCGCCGAAATCGGCGATGACGCATATCGCCATGCAGGAGGCGCTCGACGATGTCCATGCCGACTGGCTGGAAGCGGTGACATCGGAACAATATGACGGCTGAATGCTCAGTCCGCAGGAACCCGGCTTCTATTCCAGCCGCAACATTTTCAGAAGAGGGCGACTCGCGGCGAGTCCCGTACCATGGCGCAGGCCATACTCAGTCGCCGGATCGACAGCGCCATGCCGCCCGTTCAACTGACCGTCGGCCAGTAATTTGCGAAACTCACGTCCGGACATAGCCATGTCAAAGCACCGTTTGCCCCTGGTCGCCGCTGTCTATCTTGGTTCGTTCGTGGCTCTGCTCGACGTCAGCATCGTCAATGTCGCGCTGCCGACCATCCAGCAGGCGTTGCAAACCGATTTCGGCGGCCTGCAATGGGTGGTCGACGCCTACACGCTGTGCCTGTCGGCCTTCATGCTGTCGTCCGGCCTGATCGGCGACCGCTATGGCCGCAAGCGCTCATGGCTGGCCGGCGTCGGCATCTTCGTGGCCGGCTCGCTGATCTGCGCCGTCGCGCCCAATTTGCCGGTGCTGCTGGCCGGCCGGGTCGTACAGGGCATCGCCGGCTCGCTGCTCATTCCAGGCGCGCTGTCGATCCTGACGCAAGCCTTTCCCGATGCGCGCCAGCGCGCCGGCGTCATTGGCGGCTGGGCGTCGTTCGCCGCCACCTCTCTGCTCGTTGGTCCCGTCCTCGGTGGCATCCTGGTCGAGACCGTCGGCTGGCAAAGCATCTTCCTTATCAACCTGCCGCTTGGTCTGATCACGATCGCGCTCGGTGCTGCTTCGATCAACGAGACGGCGCATCCCGAACATGCCCATCTCGATCTCGTCGGCCTGGCTCTCAGCATCCTGTGGCTGGGGGCGCTGACCTTTGGCCTGATCTCGGCCGGCGAGAATGGTTGGGGCGAGCCAAGGACGGTCACGGCGCTCATCGCAGGTGTCGTCGGCCTGGGTGCTTTCCTCGGCTTCGAGGCGCGCACGGCACGGCCGATGCTGCCGCTTGGCCTGTTCCGTGACGTCCGCTTTGCCGTCGCCAATGTCGCTTCGTTCGCGCTCGGCTTCACCTCCTATTCCAGCGTCTTCTTCTTCTCGATGTTCCTGCAGCAGGTGCAGGGCTGGTCGCCGACGCAGACCGGCCTGCGCATGGCGCCGGCCTTCATCGTCCAGATCGTGGTGTCGCCGTGGATCGGCAGGCTGAGCGCGCGCTATGGTCACTCCGCGCTGATGAGCATCGGCTATGTTGCTATCGGCCTGTCCATGCTCGGCATGTGCTGGGCCGGTCCTTCGACGTCCTACGCGATGCTGTGCCTTCTGTTCGCCATCGGCGGCCTCGGCAATGCGCTTGCAATCCCGACCGGCAGCGCTGCCGCCATGTCCTATGCGCCGCGCGAACGCTCGGGCATGGTGTCGGCGGTCATCAATGCCACCCGCCAGAGCGGTCTTGCCATCGGCATCGCCTTGCTCGGCGCCTTGATGAGCATGCGGGCAACCAACCTTTTGACCGGGTATCTCGGCGATGCCGGTGTCGCCAACGCGGAAGCGGTCGCTCGTGCTGCAATTTCGCGGCATGATTTCGCAACCGATGCGGCGATGGGCGAAAGCGGCGTGCATGAACTCTATGCTGCCGCCTATGCTGGCGGCTTCCATGCCGCCATGCTGACGGCGGCGATCGGCGCGTTCCTCACCGCCGCACTGCTGGTTGCCGTGCTGGCGCCGGCCGAGGCGCGCTCGGCCAAAGAGACCAAGCACGAGGCGTGAGGCTGACGGCCCATTGAAAACCCGGCAGTGAAGCCGGGTTCTGCGTTCAAAGTGCGCCGCTCAGGTCAGCGAAGCCGTAAAGCGCTGGATGCGCGTGCAGGCTTCCTCCAGAAGCGTCTCCGAGGTGGCGTAGGAGATGCGGAAGTTGGGGCCGAGGCCGAAGGCCGAGCCGAACACCACCGCGACGCCCTCGGCTTCGAGCAATTCCGAGCAGAAGGTTTCGTCGGTGTCGATCGGCTTGCCGGCCTTGGTCTTCTTGCCGATCAACTGGGCGCAGGAGGGATAGACATAGAAGGCCCCTTCCGGCGACGGACAGGTGATGCCGCGCGCCTGGTTGAGCATCGAGACGACGAGGTCGCGACGGCCTTGAAAGATCGCCTTGTTTTTGGCGATGAAATCCTGCGGGCCATTCAGCGCCTCGACGGATGCCCATTGCGCGATGGTGCAGGCGCCCGATGTCTGCTGACCCTGGATCATGTCCATCGCCTTGATCAGTTGGACCGGGCCCGCCGCATAACCGATGCGCCAGCCGGTCATTGCATAGGCTTTCGACACGCCGTTCATGGTCAGCGTGCGCTCGTAGAGCTTAGGCTCGACCTCGGCGATGGTCTTGAAGACGAAATCGCCATAGGTCAGGTGCTCGTACATGTCGTCGGTCAGCGTCCAGACATGCGGATGCTTCAACAGCACGTCGGCCAGAGCGCGCAGTTCGGCCTCGGTATAGGCGGCACCCGACGGGTTCGACGGCGAGTTCATCAGCAGCCATTTGGTCTTCGGCGTGATCGCCTTTTCCAGCACGGAAGCGGTCAGTTTGAAGCCGTTGTCGATCGAGGTGTCGGCAAACAAGGAGGTGCCGCCGCAGATCGCCACCATCTCGGGGTAGCTGACCCAGTAGGGGCGAGGAATGATGACCTCGTCGCCGGGGTTCAGCGTCGCCATGAAGGCGTTGAACAGGATCTGCTTGCCGCCCGTACCGACGATGGTCTGCTCGGGCTTGTAGTCGAGATTGTTCTCGCGCTTAAACTTTTTTGCGATCGCCTCGCGCAGCGGCACGATGCCCGAAACCGGCGGATACTTGGTTTCGCCGCGGCGGATCGCCTCGATTGCCGCATTCTTGATGTTGTCGGGCGTGTCGAAATCCGGTTCGCCGGCGCCGAGGCCGATAATGTCACGGCCGGCATTTTTCAGCTCGCGCGCTTTCTGCGTGACCGCGATGGTGGCGGAAGGCTTCACGCGCGAAAGGGTGTCGGCAAGAAAGGCCATGAGCTTGACGTCTCCATGGAAGATCGGCGCGGCCAGGAGCGACCGCGGCGCTTCTCATGTCGCATGATTTCGCGCAACGCAAGCATTGTCGGCTGATCCAGGTCTCAAGGAGCTGTGATCGGACCCGGGGTCGGCAACAATAAATTCATTAACGAGCGGTAGAGGCTTGAGTGGCAGGATCGCAGACCAATTGCGGAGCGGGGAACCGTGTCGCGCAGCGTCGGGCTTGCCCACATCATCCGTCAGGACGACGGCACCTCCACCGGTGTCTGGGGCATCTACACGTTGCAAAGCGCTTTCCAGCCGATCTTCGCCTTCAAGGAAGGCAAGCTGTCGGTGGTCGCGTTCGAAGGGCTGATCCGACCGTTCCGCGACGGCGAGCCACAATCGCCGATGAATTTCTTCTCGACCTGTCCGGCCGCCGACCGGCTGCATATCGAGGCGCTGACCAGGACGCTGCATCTTCTCAACGCCGGTGCCTGCCTGCCGCAGGAAGCGTCGATCTTTGTTAATTTCGACCCGTCGGTGTTCACCGAACGCACTGTTGCCGACGCTGCCTTGCGCGAAATGCGGCTCGTGCTGCACGAGGCCGGCATCGACCCGCGTCGCGTCGTCTGCGAGGTGACCGAGCAGCGGTCGGCGTCGCAGGAAGCCTTGCACGGCTTCGTCGCGGCATTGAGAGCCAACGGTTTCCGCATCGCCGTCGACGACTATGGCGCCGACGATTCCGACATCAACCGGGTCAAGGAGTTGAAGCCGGATATCGTCAAGTTCGATGCCTACTGGATCACGCAGCTGATGGAGTCCGGCGCCGGCTTCGCGTTGCTGACCACCATGGTGAAGAACTTCGAGGAGCAAGGCATCCATACGGTGTTCGAAGGCATCGAGGAGGGCTGGCAACTGGAGCTCGCCGAGAAATCGGGTGCGTCGATGGTGCAGGGTTTCGTGCTGGCGCGGCCCGAATTGGCGCCGACCAGCTTTGGCGTCTTCGACAAGGCCGGGCAGGCGCCTGTCGCTGCTGCCGTCGACACGTCGGCTGCTGCCGTGGCAACGCCTTCGGCGCGGCCGGTCAAGGCCTTTGGGCGTCGCGTGGCGACATGAGAGGTGATCGGCGGCGCAATGTCGGCGATGCGATCCGGGTCGACGAAGTCGGCATCGAATACGGCATGTATGGCGAGTTCCGGCTGCGCAGCGCCTATCAGCCGATTTTCGCGCCGCGCGGCCGGTTCCTTCACGCGGTCGCGGCCGAAGCCCTGATCGAGCCGCACCGTGCGGGCCGCCCCGGCGCGCCAAAGATATTCTTCGAAAGCGTTGCCGTCTCGGACCGGCTGTTTGTGGAAACCATGTGCCGGGCGCTGCATCTCAGGAATTTTCGCAATATCGGCGTCGACGGGCTCGACCTGTTCTTCAACTACAATCCGTTGATCAACGACCATGCCGGGCGGGCACTGGCCGAGATTCGCCTGATGACCAGGCATCTCGGCGAGTTCGGCCTGGCGCCGGCCATGCTGGTCTGCGAAATCACCGAACAGGCGGCGGACGACGCGCTTCTCGCGCGGCTGGTGCGCGAAATGCGGCGCGACGGCATCCGCATCGCCATCGACGATTTCGGCACCGGGCACTCGACCGAGGAGCGGGTGAGCCTGCTCAAGCCCGACATCGTCAAGATCGACGGCACCTGGTTCGCGGAGTTCTGTCGCCACGCTGCCGCCGAACGGTTCTTCCGCCCGCTGGTTTCCAGCTTGCATGACCGCGGCGCCAAGGTGCTGGTCGAAGGCATCGAGCAGCCCACCCATCTGCGCGCCGCGCTCGAAGGCGGCGTCGACCTGCTGCAGGGTTTTCTCCTCGCCCGCCCAGCCTTGGCGGGGACCGTTTTCGAGGAAGAGCCACTGAACATCGACACGCTGCTGGGTACCGGCGGCAATGTCGTCCCGCTGTTCGGCTAGGGGCGCCACTATTCACACATCAGCGGCGCTGATCGTCGCGACAAAACAAATCATTGGTTGAGTCCGCCGCCGCTGCGATAATCGCGCGGAGACAGTGCTCGGGGGAACAGCCATGATACTTTACGGCATGATAGACAGCGGCAATTGCTACAAGCCGCGCCTGCTGATGGCGAAGCTTGGCCTAGCCTTCACCAACGTCGAGGTGAGTTCGCACACAGGCGACACACGCAAAGCCGACTTTGTCGCCAAGAACCCGAACGCCATGGTGCCGCTGCTCGAGTTCGACGATGGCCGGCGGCTGGCCGAATCCAACGCCATCCTGCTCTATCTCGCCGAAGGCACACGCTTCCTGCCGGCGGACAGGTATGAGCGTGGGCTCGCGTATCAATGGCTGTTCTTCGAACAATACAGCCACGAGCCCTACATAGCCGTGCGCAAGGCGCTGCTGACCTTTCCCGAACGTGCTGGGGATGCGACCCCGGAGCGGCTGGCGGTGACGCTGGAGCGCGGCAACAAGGCGCTCGGCGTGATGAACAGGCATCTGGAAAACAATGCCTTCTTCGCTGGCAGCGCGCTCAGCGTCGCCGACATCGCGCTCTATGCCTATACGCATACGGCGGAGCAGGGCGGTTTCCAGCTCGACGCCTATCCGGCGGTGTCGGCATGGCTTGGCCGCGTGGAAGCGGATCCGGGGCATGTGCCGATCGAGTGGGTGGGGTAGCCTTCTCCTCCTGAAGGAGGGGCTATTTCAACAAATGGTCGTAGTCGGCGTGGGTGCCGACCCAGAACCAGATCACATCTTCATTGTTGCGTATGGCAACAGCCCGATAGTTTTCGTCAACTCGCGCCGACCAATAGCGACCGACCTGTTTGAAATGCAGTGAGGGATGAAAAGGATCGAACGCAGTCGGGCAAAACGCCTGTCCGCCTTTGCTCTGATTGACGATGGCAGTTTTTCATAAGCCTCCCAGAACGATGGAGAGGCGACGTGGTTCACAGAGGCCGCGTCCGACCAGCGCGATGGTCAGCCAGCGCCTGTTCGGCAAGCCTGTCCAAACGGCCCGCCTTCGCGTCGGCTTCCATCTGCCGGTCCCACATATCCGCCTGGAGCGCCTCGAACCAGGCGGCAAACGCCTTCAGTTCCTCGGGGCTCAGTTCGGCGACGGATTTTTCGATCTGCTCAAGTTTGGTCATGGCCGAATGGTACCACTACTGGGCTAAAAGTACCACAAGTTGGAACCATAGTGCGGGCTGCGCCACCTAACCCAGACAGCAAAAAAGGCGGGATAAATCCCGCCTTCCCATGCTTGGTAGCCTGATCGGGAGCGTCCGGTCCGGGCTGGCAGCTATCTGCTGATCCAGCTTGTCGGGTCTTTCCGCTCCAGCGCGCTTCTCGCGCGACTGTCAGTACATCCGTGACTTGCCGCGCGCCCCGAACTCTCGCCCGGCGCGCGCTATCGCAAAATCAGGCTGCCTTGCTCAGAGATCCAGCGGACGACTTGCCAGTGCGGCGGTCCTGCTCGATCTCGAAGTTGATCTTCTGGCCTTCGACCAGGGTCGACAGTCCAGCACGCTCGACAGCGGAGATGTGGACGAATACGTCCGCGCCGCCCGCGTCAGGCTGAATGAAGCCGAAGCCCTTGGTGGCGTTGAACCACTTGACCGTTCCAGTTGCCATTTAGATAGTCCTTCACATTTGCTTTAGATTGACCGGACCGAGGTCCAGCCGGTGTGCATCGAGATTTTGGAGATAGACGTCAGCAAACGCGATTATCGCGAGGCCCGGATCGATCGGCCGAAATATCAATGGAAGGCATATAGGCTGCTTTCGCACAAAAAACAAGACTGTGTGAGAAAGCCGTGATCAGGGCGCTGCCCAATGGCCGCCCTAATCGCGTGAGAGCGTCACGACGGATCGCGACGTCCCTGGGCGGCGGATCAGGGAGAGGACCATGAAAACCATTCTGCTTGCCGCCTGCCTGACGCTTGTCGCCGCTCAGGCTCAGGCGATCTCGCGCTACGACCCGACGCGTATGAGTTGCGGCAACGTTCAGGCGACGATCGCCCGGCAGGGGGCGGTCATCCTGCGCTACCAGTCGAAGCGGGTGCCGGGACTGTCGCTCTACGACCGCTATGTGCAGAGCCAGCGATTCTGCAGCATGGGCGAGGTGAGGACACGAGCCTACGTGCCGAGCGCCGACACAAAGTCCTGCCCGGTCTACAACTGCAAGCGGTCGGACAACGACCGGCATTTCCGCCGGCGGTTCTTCCATAACAACTAGCGCTTGTCGACCGGCAGCCATTGCTCTCAATCCCGGATATGCTC
>NZ_RZRW01001190.1:0-874 GCF_003998745.1 Mesorhizobium sp. M7A.F.Ca.US.014.04.1.1
CCAGAACGGAGGCCGCACGGGCCTGTTCGAGCAGAGCCTTGACGCTGGCCACGGCCTCACCGGCGATCGCCGTATCGAGGGGGGCGATATTTGCGGCGTCAGGTGTCTTGAACATGGTGTCGGCGGCGGCGATGCGGACAGCCGGATCCTTGGCGCCGAGCGTCAGAGTGCCCAACGCATCGCGGATGACGCGACGCAGCGTGTTGTTGACCTTGATCTTGGTGATGCCGTCCTTGGCCGCCTCACCCGATGCCTCCCCGCTCAACGGGTCGGAAAGCTGGACGCTCTCGCCCGCTTCCTTGCCGACAAACACCAGGGAATCGGCCTTGCGGACATAGAGGTTGCCGTCGGCAAGTGCCGCAAGCGGCCGCTCCACCGCCGGGTCGCCAGCGGCTGCCAGTTCGTGGACGACGGCTCCGATCTCGGAAAAGCCCTTGGCCGTGGCGAATTTGGCGATGATGCCGCGCAGATCGGTTTCGCCAGCGCCCGATGACGACAGTGTCGCCAGCAGGAACAACAGCATCAAACCCGTGCGGATTAAGGTCATTGGTTTCTGGTAACCCCTGAAGGTTGAAGTGGGCGTCCGGACGGCGGAGGAAGCCGTCCGGACGCGCGCGGTCTGACTGGGTCAGCCCTGGGAGGGATCAGTTCGTGCCCTTGCCGCCGCACTTGCCGGTGGCAACATTAAAGTTGCCGCAGGACAGAGGCGCGCGCCAATCCGAGATCAGGTCCTTGGAATCAGGCAGATAGTCGGACCATTCGTCGCCCATCACCAGGCCCGGCGTGCGCGACACGGTCTCGAACTGGCCGTCGGCCTGGATTTCGCCGATCAGCACCGGCTTGGTGATGTGGTGGTTCGGCATCATCGTCGAAT
>NZ_RZRW01001191.1:0-874 GCF_003998745.1 Mesorhizobium sp. M7A.F.Ca.US.014.04.1.1
AATTCGCCCTTCACGCTGGCGCCCGCCTGCATCAATCCGACATCGAGCATGCGCACGCTGACGCCTTGCAGCGTGGGCGGCACATCGCCCTGAGCGATACGCAAGGCAAAGCCCTCAACGACCGCCGTCTTGCCGACCCCGGCCTCGCCGGTCAGGATCGGGTTGTTTTGCCGACGCCGCATCAGGATGTCGACTATCTGCCGGATCTCCGGATCGCGGCCGACGACCGGATCGATCTTGCCCTCGCGGGCGCGTTGGGTCAGATCGGTGGCGAATTTCGCCAAGGCCGAATCTCCGCCCATGGTCCGCTTCGGCGTTTCAGCCGCGGGAACCGCGATGGCTGCGCCGCCTTCGAGCGAACCTTCCACGACATCGGCGAACCGCGCGACAACCGCATCGGCGTCGATCTTGTCGAACTCGCCGCTGATCTTCGACAGCAGGCCTTCCAGAACCGGGGTTTTCAGGCAGGAAAGCAGAATATGGGCGCTGCGGACTTCCTCGACGCCGAACTCCAGCGTCGCGAGGTTCCAGGCTTCCTGGATTGCATGAAAGATATGATCGGAGAATTCCTCGATCGAGGTTGCGCCATAGGGCAACTTGTCGACGGCACGGGTCATATCTGCCGTGAGCCGGCTGGCATCCAGTCCCGCATCGGCGATTATCATTTGCACATCGGAGCGGTCGGAAAGCACCAGCTGCTCGATGAAGTGAACGAGTTCGACGTAAGGATTGCCGCGCAGCTTGGCGCTATCGGCCGCGGCCTTGAAGGCGCGCACCCCGACAGGATCAAGCTTGCCGACCAGTTCCTTACGCTTGAAGCTCTGCGACGACCGGCGCTGTTCCATCGAACGTGCTCCTGCAATCTGCCAGCCGA
>NZ_RZRW01001192.1:0-872 GCF_003998745.1 Mesorhizobium sp. M7A.F.Ca.US.014.04.1.1
TCTTCGCGCCATGCGCGTGCGCGTTCGTGATGAGGAATTGCTCGACCCGCATGAGCTCGGGCCTTCCGCTGCCAGCCGTCACGCCGCGACGAGCGATGCGGTCTTCGCTGTGATGAAGGCCGTGATGCGCGCCAGTGAATCGAGGTTGGCCGGCACGATATCGGCGTCCGCAACTGTGATTCCGCAATGGTCCTCGATAAAGGCCACCAGTTCCAGAACGCCGGTCGAATCGATGATGCCGTTCTCGATCAGCGAGTCCGTATCGGCGAGGGCGTGGGTGGTGTCGCCGAACAGGCAGTTCTCGATGACAAAGGCCTTCACTGCGGCTTGGATCGGATCGGTCATGTCGTTCGCTTTCCTTGGTGGTGTCAGGCGGCCTTTGCGTTGCAAATGCCTGTGCCGGTGAAAGTCGTCAGCCACAGCTGCGTCGACAGGATGCCGACAAAGGCCGCGTTGTCGCGAAAGCCGGAGGCCGGCTGGCGGCTGCATTTCTCATGTAGTTTTGCCACTGCCTTCGGATTGAAGAGCCCGCCGGCGCTGACTGCGGCGTCGCCCAGGGCCGACTGGACATAGTCCCTCGTGCCCGGCCCAACGACGGACTGGCTATCCGGTGCGCGATAGGGCTGCTTGGTCCGCCGGCCGATGGCGGCCGGCAGCAGGTCTTTGGTCGCCTCCCGCAGAATATGCTTCTCCACGAGCCCCTTCAGCTTCATCTCGGGAGGAAGGCCGGCGGCAAACTCGACCAGATGATGGTCGAGGAAGGGAAAGCGGCCCTCGATGCCGTGGGCCATCGCCATGCGGTCGCCCTGGCTGGACAGGATGTAGCCAGGGAGAAGGAAGCGGGCTTCCAGATATTGCGCCTGGTGCAAGGG
>NZ_RZRW01001193.1:0-871 GCF_003998745.1 Mesorhizobium sp. M7A.F.Ca.US.014.04.1.1
AGGCTGCCAATGGCAACCGTGACGCCGCCGATGGTGACGCTCTGCACGTCGTCGAGCCCGTCGGCGTCCGACACCGTGAAGGTGCCTGTCGCAACCGTGCTGCCGTCGCCGGCCGCCGAACCCGCCGCCAGACCTGCTTCATAGACCTGGTCATGCGCGCCGGCCGGATTGCCCTGGTCGACGACGACCTGTGGCACGTCGTTGGTGCCGTTGATGGTGATGGTCAGCGTTGCCGTATCGGTGTCGCCGTCGGCATCCTTCATCGTGTAGTTGAAGGTCTCGGTCAGCGTCTGGCCGGCATCCAGCGCCTGCACCGCCGGATCGGCGTTGTTGAGCGTATAGGTGTAGGTGCCGTCGGGATTGGCCACGAAGGTGCCGTGCGCGCCCGTCGTCGAGCCATCCCAGCTGACGAAGCTCGTCGGCGTGTCGGCGCCCGGCTGGTTGTTGGCATGCAGGTCGTTGGTCAGCACATTGCCGTTGACCGGCGAAAGCGCGTCCTCGCTGATGCTGTTGGTGTCGTTGACCGCATTGGGCACGTCGTCGACGATGTCGATGACGATGGCTGCCGGGGCCGACGACGAGGTGCCGTCCGAAACGGTGAGCGAGAAGCTGTCGGTCTCGGTGACTGCCGGAACGTCCGTGGTCGGGCTGGTCAGCGTGTACTGATAGGCAGCAACGCCGGTTGCCGGGTTGTAGCCGGTGATCAGCAGCGTGCCGTGGTCGCCCTGGAAGACCGAACCGTTGAGGCTGCCAATGGCAACCGTGACGCCGCCGATGGTGACGCTCTGCACGTCGTCGAGCCCGTCGGCGTCCGACACCGTGAAGGTGCCTGTTGCAACCGTGCTGCCGTCGCCGGCCGCCGAACCCGCCG
>NZ_RZRW01001194.1:0-869 GCF_003998745.1 Mesorhizobium sp. M7A.F.Ca.US.014.04.1.1
GCACCAGCACGACGCCGCGCCTGGCCATCACATCGGCGGCGGACCCGGTGACGTCGGCGCCGTCGAAAGCGATGTTGCCCGAGCGGGGTTTGATCAGCCCGGCGATAGCCTTGAGCAGCGTCGACTTGCCGGCGCCATTGGGTCCGAGGATGGTGACGATTTCGCCTTCGGCCAATGTCAGCGAGACGCCACGGTTGACGATGGTCGGCCCATAGCCGGTGACGACATCGGAGACGGCGAGCAGGTTCACAGATCGCCTCCGAGGTAGACGTCCAGCACCTTGGGATCGGCAAGCACCTTTTCGGTCGGCCCGTCGGCGATCTTGGAGCCGAAGTCGAGCACGGCAAGGCGCCGGCACAGCATCTGCATCAGCTTCATGTCGTGGTCGATGACGCAGACCGTGATGCCATGGCCCGGCAACTGGCGAACAAGGCCGACAAGGGCAGAGGTTTCGCGGTCGTTGAGGCCGGCGGCGGGTTCATCAAGCAGAAGCAGCGACGGCCGCGTGGCCAGCGCCAGCGCCAGGCCGAGCAGGCGCAGGCTGCCGAACGGCAGCACGCCGGCTTTCTCGCCGGCAAGCGCCTTCAGGCCGACGAAGTCGAGCAGGGCCTCTGGTGTCGGCCACGGATTGGCAGTGCCGCCTGCCCTCGCATGTTCGCCAGCGATCTGGACATTCTCCAGCACCCCGAGGCCGGCAAAGGCCATCGCTTGCTGAAAGGTGTAGCCGATCCCGGCTCGCGATATGGCATGCGGCTTGAGACCGGTGATGTCGCTCCCGCGAAACAGCACGCTGCCGGCGCTGGGCTTATGAACGCCGGTGACGACGTTGAACAAAGTCGTCTTGCCCGACCCGTTGGGACCGACGACGC
>NZ_RZRW01001195.1:0-866 GCF_003998745.1 Mesorhizobium sp. M7A.F.Ca.US.014.04.1.1
CCTGCTGTAATTGCCCCGGACTGTGCGAGTTGGTGAGCTAGAAGTCCGCCGATCTTTATGCTGCCGATAAGAAGTATGGCTTTGCCACTAAAATTGCCGCGCGATCCCGTGTTTCGACAATAGATGTACCCACGGGGCAAATGTCCCCACCCCTGTGTCTCACAGGCGTGCCGATTTTCGTCAAGGGCTGGTGGGGCAGGGGACGGGTTTTGGCGAACAAGGCTGTTCACGTGAAAACGATGGATGGCGACTGTCTGCCAAAAATTGGCGGAACGCGGACTTCACTGCCCTAACCGGACCGTCGGCTTTGCGCCTCATGTCGGCCATAGATGCAGCAGCAATCAAGGTGGCCCTACCGAACTGCCCTGATCGCGGGGTCGACCGCACCGCCGACCGGGCTGTAGCTTCTTTAGACCTCGGATAGGTTTTGGCGCTATCTATCGGAAAAAAGGAGCCGAAGTCATGATCGAGATCTGGCAGTCACTCCTCGCCAATCTTGCACTGGTCTCCATCCTCGTGGTCGCCTGGGACCTTGTGGCGGACTTCACCGGGCGCCTTTCGAAGCGGATGCAGTCGCTGCTTCTTGGCGTGGTCATGTGCGTGGGCGCGATCATTTCGATGGCGACGGCGTTGTCCGTCTCCGGCTTCGTCGTCGATCTGCGCGCCGCCTTCATTGCTGCGGCCGCGTTCTTCGGCGGATGGCCGGCAATGCTGATCGCCACGGTCGGCTCCATTGCCTATCGCGTCCATCTCGGCGGGCAGGGCGCCAGCGCCGGGGTCATGGGTATCCTCATCACCGCAATCGTCGGTATCGCGTGGCATCACATCGTCGCGGCCCGTTCGCGCACCATGTACGACATATTCGG
>NZ_RZRW01001196.1:0-865 GCF_003998745.1 Mesorhizobium sp. M7A.F.Ca.US.014.04.1.1
GTCTTTGGTTTGCCGCCAACCCAGCCGGCACCGCGGTCTACGAGCGATCTTCCTTGCTGGACGCTTGTCGCCGCTGCTTCTCCAGAACCTCGTCGGTCCCAACCAGCTTCTTTGCTCCGCCTGAAATGGTCGTGGACACCACCGAAGGCGGATCGCTCGCGGGAAAGGAATCCTCCACCCCCGCCTGCAGTTGGTCCTCGAGCGTGCGTGGTTCTTCGGACCGGCCGGGCGTTCTGCGCGTGTCGATCTTCTCCAGCGACTGTTTCTTTTTCGGCGAATCGTTGGCGTTCCGGACCAGGGCGTAAAGCTGCTCGATCGCGAGTTCCTTGATCGTTTCGAAATCGGCCCGATCGTCCTTGGCAGCCTCGATTTGATCAACCATGGCTTTCTCGAAGCGGTCGAGGCTGTCGCCTCCGCAGGCATGGGAAAGGCGCAACAGGGCTTCGTTCAGCATCAACGGAGCGAAATGTGCTGAAGCTTCAAGCCTGAGTTGCCTTAAACGGTCCGGAGTTGCGGCCTGCAACTTTGACATGGACAACCTCCTTTCTCCCACAAGCGTCTCAACGGGATTTGACCGCCGATGTTCCACCGTGCCTGAACATCTGTCATGCCATGCGAGCTACAGGAACCAGCTTGCCACCAATCCCGCCGACGCCGCAAAAATCGCCAAGGTCGTCACGCCGCCCAGGATGTTCGTGCTTGTGCTGTTGACCTTGTCGCCCATGATCTTGCGATTGTTGGTCATGATGAGGATGAGAAGCAGCAGCGGCGGCGTTGAAAATCCTTGCACGATGCCGGACCAGACGAGAGCTTTCATCGGGTTGAAGCCGAAGAAATTGAGACCCACCGCCACCAGCGTTATGAC
>NZ_RZRW01001197.1:0-865 GCF_003998745.1 Mesorhizobium sp. M7A.F.Ca.US.014.04.1.1
GTTTCGCAAGGACTACAATTACGCGCTCGTCTCGGCCTCCGGCTTCATCGGTGGAAGCGACGTGACGAACGGCGTGCTCGGCACCACCGGCAGCTATGATACCAAGGGCTATGCAGTGACGGCATCGGTCGGCCATATCTTCAAGCTGGGCGAGCGCACCCGCTTCGATCTGCGTGGCGGCCTGCTTGGCGTTTCCTTCCGCGGCGATCCGTATACAGACAGCGGCGGCAACGAGTTCGGCAAGAGCCAGCTTTCTTTCGGCGCGATCAAGCTCGAGCCCGGCATCTATGGCGACTACACGTTGAGCAACGGCATGGTGATCAGCCCCTATGCGCGAGGCGAATTGCAGCAGCGTTTCGGCTACAAGAACACCACCGAAATCGACACCAGGGAGATCGACTTCGACGATGCCGATTTTTCCGCCGCGCTGTCGACCGGCTTCAACCTGAAGATGTCGGCCGCGACCACCGTCAACGGCGAAGTTCGCGGCAAGGTGTCATCGGACAGTTCCACCATCGGCGCCAAGCTCGGACTGAAGATCGCCTTCTAACCAAGACGATGAACCCGAGATTTGCATCGCTCGGGAGTGGTGCACCGCACCACGCGAGATGCTCGCCAAGCGACAGCAAGTGTTCTATGCTCCTCGCTGAGAAATCGTGAACTGCTCTAGGCAGGGGGTTCCATGTTCGAAGTCGTGGGAGTCTGGTGGAAAACACGGGCAAGAGGCTGGCTCGTTATAAACGCGCTTGGCTTGGTCGTTGCGTTGTTGGTGTTGATTTGGCCCGGACTGGGAACTGCGAAGGCAGAGACGAACTGGACGCTGGACTCGACCGCTTCGGTCCTGACCTACCAGTCGGTCAAGAAG
>NZ_RZRW01001198.1:0-861 GCF_003998745.1 Mesorhizobium sp. M7A.F.Ca.US.014.04.1.1
CCACAGCCCACCTAAAGGCGCGAGCCAAGAAACCGGGCAAGCAGGTGAGGCGTCGTTGCTGTATGCATCGTTTGAACATTACTTCCGATACGCTCCTGACTTCTTCATTGCCCTCGTCAGGCTTGGTACCGGCATCACCGGCGGCTGGTCCGCAAGGTCGCTGGCAGCCATGGGGGGAGCCGGTTCTGGAAACGGCAGATGGCTCGCGATCCAATCGTCGAGGAACCTGCGGCCGCGAGCATCATCCGGTCAAACCAGGATCGTAGTGGAGATGGCATCGTGGATCGTGCCATAGAGGCTGTCGATGGGCTGGCGGAAGCGTCCATGCAGTCACGATGCTTTCAGCTCATCGAACCTCGGGCGCCAAAGAGTGTTCCGTTGGTTTTTGCTGAAATGGCGGGAACTTTTTCCTCCGGCGGTGATTTTCGTCGCCATGACAAAACTGTCTGACCTTGGACCTCGCATCCCCCGCAACGGGGGTAATTGCATTCGCGAAAAGGACCGCTTCTACGCGTGTCCATCTTGCGGCCAGAAAGTCGATCAGACCGATTTGCGGCAAGTCATGTGGCACGAACGGCCTGGCCACGAGCCGCTGGAGCCGGAAGACAGCGCGACGATAATCAAGTTCCCGGAGCCCCGGAAATAGCGATCAGTCGCATGTGACCCGCCGTCCATCGAGACAGCGGGCGCGACTTCCCCCCTCGCAAAAATCAAAGGAACAAAGGTCAGATCTCGCAGTTGTGCGATCACCTGGGAGGGAACGATGTTGCATCACGAAATCGGCACTGTTTCGGACTGGTCGAAGTTGGTGGCGGACGATCCTCTCATCGCCGCCGATATCGCCCAGCGTCTGTCTGTGCT
>NZ_RZRW01001199.1:0-860 GCF_003998745.1 Mesorhizobium sp. M7A.F.Ca.US.014.04.1.1
TCTGTTCGCTTTATTGGGCCGCCGGCCCGGCCAATGTTCCGTCGAGCCAAACGAAATACCGTCGCTCACGGTTGCTTGACTCCGGCCTCACTGCAACAATATCCCGACTGTGGCGCTCTGGCCTTGCACGATCGCCATCGCGGCGGGTTGATCCATTTACCTGGGGTCTACCGCCAGCCGCGCAACCTTGCATAATTCGGGCAAACTCACTTCCAACTGCAGAGTTACACTATGATGCCAATCTACATCGGGTACGACCCACGCGAAGCCCGAGTCCTCGAGGTGGCGCGATGGAGCGCCTTCCGCCGGACAAGCACGCCGTTGCAGATCCACCCACTGGTGCTCAAAGACCTTGAAGCCCAAGGAATCATGAAGCGACCGATGGAGGTACGTGACGGTAGGCTCTGGTGCCCGATCTCCGAGGCACCGATGGCGACCGAGTTTGCCATATCGCGCTTTGCCGTTCCGTTTATGCGGCAAGGCGGCTGGGCCATGTTCTGCGATTGTGACGTTCTTTTTCTGCAGGATCCCGTCAAGCTGCTCGACCTGGTCGATCCTTCCTACGCGATCATGGCGGTTAAGCACCGGCAACGCGAGTCTGAAGCCGTCAAGATGGACGGACAAACGCAGACGTTCTATCGGCGCAAGAACTGGTCGTCGGTCGTTTTGTGGAATCTAGATCATCCCGCCAACAAACGACTGACGAACGAAATGCTTAATACGTGGCCCGGACGTGACCTCCACGCCTTCAAATGGCTCGAGGATCATGAGATCGGGGAGTTGCCTCTGGCATGGAACTACCTCGTAGGGGCGTCGGCTTCCGACCTCGACCCCGCCGAGGTGTCGCTGGCGCACTACTC
>NZ_RZRW01000120.1:0-12399 GCF_003998745.1 Mesorhizobium sp. M7A.F.Ca.US.014.04.1.1
GGCTGGCACATCGAAAGAGAAGTTCGCTTCGATCATCCTCGAAGCCAGCGCTGCTTCGTGCTAGCCACGGCGTGACGCACGCCGTGCCCCGTATTCGGCAACCGCCGCAGTACCATCTCTATGGGTTTGATACGCTGACGCCCGCCATCGGACCGCCCAGCCGTAGAGTTGCTGATCGATCTCGGTCAACGTCGCCAACAGGTCCAGGGTCGATGACGGCAGTTCTTCTCGCATCGTTCGGACCGGCGCTGCGTTGATCCGGAAAACGTTCGACGATGTATCGCCAAGCGCGGCGAAGATTGCGGCGTTGTCGGCCTCGAAATTCTCCACCAGCCCAACGTAATCGAAGCGAGCTAGGTTGGCTTTGGCCCGATCGAGGAGCTCGTCCGGCGGCAACCCGCCTGGCTCGATATCGCTCTTGCCGACCAACGAGGCGCCCCAGCCCGACGCCAGTTGGCATGCTTGATGATTCCACATGTGCGAAGCGAACTTGGAGTCAGCCGTCTCTCCTGCCCGAAAGAACATTTCAGCATCGTTGTCATGTGCCAACGTATTGATTTCATACTCATCTCTCGTCGCGCCACGACAGTAGCTGTAATATGAAAGCAGCCGTTCAACGGGATCCCGGAGGAAGGTAAAGCTGTAACGTCCCGTCATGAAGCGTTCAGCGTAATCGAAACCGAAATGGCCGGATACCATCATCAAGGGTTCGAGTTGTTCCGGTGTGCGGCTGAGATAATCGCCGTGCATGCAGCAATTTTCTCGACCATACAGCTCGGATGCCTTTGCAAGTATGGACGTCCCGGCGGTCTTCTGAATATGAAGGAATAGAGCAGGTATCATGCAGGTATCACATCCAGATAACGGAAAAGTGAAAACCTACTTGCGCTGACAGCGTCGCAGAGTCAATTGGGCTGTCGCCTTTCGAAAAGATGCGATCTTCCGACTTATAGGAGCGGGCGCGCGGGGGGCAGACGAGACCAACCCAGTCACCCGCTCGGCCATCGCTTCCATATCAGGAACTCTTTCCGCATCCGTCGAACGGCCGGTGCCTTGCCGCGATATTGAGCGCCGTTTCACGAACGATTTTGACCGACTTCCAATAGTCGTCATACTCGTCCCGATTGTCAGCTTTGAATGTCTTCAAGATATCATCATAGGCGTCCTGCAGAACCGTGCTCTCGGGGTTGAGATTGGTAACGACGACCAACCCGGTCGGCGCGCAGTCCGTGACAGTCACGGATAGATCGGGACGATACTTCAGCAGGGTGGGAACTACCTTCCATACGTCACCTGCCCACCACCCTGGAAAGTTGTTGTCAGCAGGTTCGATCGCCGTTTTCATATCCCTGGTGGTCATCTTGTAGCCGGGAGGGAGACAGTCGTGCAGCAGAATGATTGAGCCTTCCGCGCACTCTCTTTCGGTGTTGATGAAGTCGCGCAGGAGGAACTCGAACAGATGCATGCCGTCTAGAAAGGCCAAATCTACAGGCTTGCCCAAAATCTTGCTCGGACGCGTTTTCTTGAAAAAATCGTCGCTGGTCTGCTGATAGAGAAAGCAGCGGGGCTTGGAGCCAATGATGTTCTTTGCACAGACAAAGTAGGGATCGACCGCTACCGTTTCACACTTGGCCAGCTCAAGAGTATTTCCAAACTGGACTCCAACTTCGAAATAGGATCGCGGCCTTAGGGCCGAGTGGATATCGGCGATCGTCTCTAGGTAGCTTTTCCCGACGACATCTGGTCCGTGGTTGGCATCCTTCATTCGCAAGTACTCCAGGCGAGTCGATATTGATCTGTGTGGTTGCCGCTCGTATCATCGTGGCCTGACACTGCAATCAGATGACTTTGGCAAGGTCCTACAAACGGGCCGTCAGCCGCTCAACCACCTCGTCGCACGCGGTGTACCAAGATCTGCACCGCCAGCCGAACGTAGCGGCCATTTTACCGCAGTTGAGGCGTGAATTCGCAGGACGTTTCGCCTTCGTCGGATAGTCTGACGTCGAAATGCCGCGCACCGCAGCGTACGGCCTGCCCCTTTCCAGACTCGTTACGAAGACGCGCTGTGCAAACTCGGCCCAATTTGTGTCGCCGTCGCCCGCCACATGGTAGACGCCCCACTCCGCAAACTTCAGGTCCGCCTTGAGGTGCCGCGCCATATGAAAGATGCCGTCGGCGATATCAAGTGCCGATGTTGGATTTCCCCACTGATCGGCCACAACCGAAATCTCGTCGCGGTCAGCGGCCAGCCGCAGCATGGTTTTCACGAAATTCTTGCCGAACGGGCTGTAGACCCATGCCGTGCGCAGGATCAGATGGCGCGGATTGGCCGATGCAACCGCCTGTTCGCCGGCAAGCTTGGAGGCGCCATAGACGCTGCGCGGTGCAGTGGCGTCGGTCTCGACATAGGCGCCATGGGCGGTGCCGTCGAAGACATAGTCGGTCGATAGATGGATGACGGGAACGCCAAGCAGCGCCGCCGCTTGCGCCACCTTGCCGGCGCCGACGGCGTTCACCGCGAATGCCAGATCGGGCTCGTCCTCGGCCTGATCCACCGCCGTGTAGGCGGCAGCCGACACGACGATATCCGGCTTCACGGCCGCGATGGCTTCGATCACCGTGTCGGGTCTTGCAAGGTCGAGTTGCGGACGGCCAATGGCGATGACCTCAACGCCGGCGGCCGCCTGGGCGGCCTCCAGGAGGCTTGCCGCGACCTGCCCGTCGCGTCCGGTGACAACCAGCCTCACGCCGCCCCCTTGCGTGCTTCGCCCAGCCGTTCACCGGCGTAGCGCTGCTCGCGGATCGGTCCCCACCACCATTTGTTGTCGAGAAACCAGTCGACGGTCTTGGCGAGGCCGCTGTCGAAATTCTCATTGGGCGTCCAGCCCAGGTCCCGGCCTATCTTCGAGGCGTCAATGGCATAGCGGCGATCGTGACCGGGGCGGTCGGTGACGAAGGAAATCAGGTCGCGATAGCTCTTGCCCCCTGCCCGCGGCCGCCTGCTGTCGAGCAGATCGCAGATCGTCTCGACGACGCCAAGGTTCGTCCGCTCGGAATTGCCGCCGACATTGTAGCTTTCGCCGGACAGTCCCCTGGTCGCGACAAGTTCCAGCGCGCGTGCGTGATCCTCGACGAACAGCCAGTCGCGCACATTGGCGCCGGCGCCATAGACCGGCAGCGGCTTTTCGTCGAGCGCATTGAGGATGACCAGCGGGATCAGCTTTTCGGGAAAGTGATAGGGTCCGTAGTTGTTCGAGCAATTGGAAAGCACGACCGGCAGGCCATAGGTTTCGTGCCAGGCCCGCACCAGATGGTCCGAGGCCGCTTTCGAGGCGGAGTAGGGCGAGGATGGCGCGTAGGGCGTTTCCTCGACGAACATGCCGCCATCGAACGGAAGATCGCCAAACACCTCATCGGTCGAGACATGATGGAAGCGGAAATGGCTCTTCCTGTCCTCGGGCAGGCCGCGCCAGTACTCCAGCGCGGCATTGAGCATCTTGTAGGTGCCGACGATGTTGGTCTCGATAAAAGTGCCCGGCCCATCGATCGAGCGGTCGACATGGCTCTCGGCGGCAAGGTTCATGACGATGTCGATATCGTCGCGCCGGAGGATGTCGAGCACGGCCCTTTCGTCGCAGATATCGGCCTGCGCGAAGCGATAATTGTGTGCGTTCTCGATCGGCCGCAGCGAGGCCAGGTTTCCCGCATAGGTCAGCTTGTCGAGATTGGTCACCCGATAGGCCGGGTTGGCGCATAGATGCCGGCATACCGCCGAACCGATAAAGCCAGCACCGCCCGTCACCAGAAAATTCATGCCGCTGTCCTCAAATAACCCATCAGGCGAACACCTCGGCGGCAGCCAGCAGCGGCGCCTTCAGGTCCTTGTCCGAGAGCTGGAACCCGCCGGTCAATGACGGCCATTCGATGCCGATGGCGGGATCGTCGAAACGGATCGACCGGTCATGCGCCTGCGAATAGGTATCGGTCACCTTATACAGGACCTCGGTGTCGGGCACGAGCGTCACGAAGCCGTGCGCGAAGCCTTTCGGCACCAGAATCTGGTTGCCCTTTTCGGCCGACACTTCGAGAGCGACCCATTTTCCGAAAGTTTTGGAGCTGCGGCGAATGTCGACCGCAACGTCGAGAATGCTGCCCCGGATGACGCGCAGCAGCTTGTCCTGGGCGCGCGGCGCAAGCTGATAATGAAGCCCTCGCAAGACGCCCGCCGCGGCGGAATAAGAATGATTGTCCTGCACGAAAGCCAAGTCTATGCCGGCCTGCGAAAAGCGCTCGGCATTGTAGGTTTCGACGAAGAAGCCGCGCGCGTCGCCATGTCGCTTCGGAACGATTTCCAGAACGCCATCGATGCCAAGGGGCCTGACTTCCAGCACCTAGGCCTCCGACAGGTCGACGACACGCCGGCGCAGATAGGCGGCATATTCGTTCTTGCCCAGGTGATCGGCGCGACGCAGAACCTGGTCCACAGTCAGCCAACCCTGTTCAAAGGCTATCTCTTCGGGACAGGCGACCTTGATGCCCTGGCGGTGCTCGATGGTGCGCACGAAGGACGAGGCCTCATGCAGGCTGTCATGGGTGCCGGTGTCGAGCCAGGCATAGCCGCGCCCCAACCGATGCACATGCAACTGGCCGCGCTCAAGGTAGACGTTGTTGACCGCCGTGATCTCGAGCTCACCGCGCGCCGAGGGACGGATGGCAGGGGCGATGTCGACGACATCGTTGTCATAGAAGTAGAGACCGGTGACCGCCCAGTTGGATTTCGGCACCTGCGGCTTTTCCTCGATCGTCAGCGCCGTTCCCGTGGCCTTGTCGAAGGAAACCACGCCATAACGCTGGGGATCCTCGACATGATAGGCGAACACCGAAGCGCCCTTTTCGCGCGAGGCAGCGTCGCGGCAAAGCTGCGACAGCCCATCGCCGAAATAGATGTTGTCGCCGAGGATCATCGACACGTTGTCCTTGCCGATAAAATTGCGGCCGATGATGAAGGCTTCCGCCAGCCCGTTGGGCTGCGGCTGCTCGGCATAGGACAGGTCGAGCCCGAACTCCGATCCATCGCCAAGCAGATCGCGAAAAACCGGCAGGTCACGCGGCGTCGAAATGATCAGAATCTCTCGGATACCCGCGAGCATCAGAACGCTCAGCGGATAATAGATCATCGGCTTGTCGTATATCGGCAGAATTTGCTTAGAGACTGCTAATGTTAGTGGATAAAGACGCGTTCCACTGCCTCCAGCAAGGATAATTCCTTTCAAGAAGCTCTCCTTGACATGCCTGAACCCCCCGGCCCTAGCCGCCCGTGCTTAGGTTCCATGCACTGGCTTGTCAATCTCGGCGTTCGTCAAATGACTGGGTCACGATCCGGCGCCAATCCATGGCCAATTCAGGCGACGCATTGCTATCGTCTTGCCAGGGCCGGCCTGACGGGAACAAGCAGATTGTCATCATGGGCGGCGGTCGACTCGCCTCTCTGGCTCAGCCGCTCAGCAAGTCCCTTGTGAAAGATAACGCCATTCATATAGGCGAAGGTCATCGCCAGTGCCGCCGTTCGCAAGGGATAATCGACCAGAGAATGAACGAGCAGAAACGATACTGAGAGAAACGCCATTTTCTGCAGCGGATCTCGCCGTGCCGTAACGGAAAACGCAAAAAGCAATATCGCGTAAGCTGCGACCAGAAAGACAACAGGAGCGCCACCTTCAAGTGCCAATTCCAGATAATCATTGTGGGCGTGATTGACGTAGGGCTTGAAGATCATCTCTCCCTTTTCGTAAATCTGATAGACCTTCGGAAAACTCCCAAAGCCGACGCCCGTCGCCCAGTTCTCTTCAATTCCCGCGATCGTCGTGCGGGCAAATTCGGCCCGTCCAAAGGCCGGGTCAACCACTTCCGCATCGATCTTCGTCCACGCCCCCGATCGTGTAGAGTGAAAGCCCGATGAAGACAGCGGGTATTCCATACCCGCCCAGCCTCGAGCGCGCGGACAGAAAGACGACTGATACCATGGTGATCGCCAGCCCTATCAGAATACCGGCGCGCGAACCGGCGGCCAGAAGCAACAGCAGCAGCGTTATCAAGCCGAGCGACCCGGACAGAAGGTGCCCGCGAAACAGGCCGTAGTAGACAACGAAGGGGATGGAGACGAAGAGCAAAGCTGAAAAATGGTTCTGGTTGGCAAACAGTCCCGCATTGATCGTGAACGGCAACAAACCCTGTATGGCAACCGTATCGGAGAGTGAATACTGGATCGCCGCAGCCAATCCGTTACAGATGACACCCATGAAAAAGAAGGGCAGAAGGCCGTAGACCTGATCTGGGCGCAAGCGGGTGACGCTCAGAAAGAATGCAGCCATCGCCACGAAATACAACAGACACTCGATCGTACGTCCCACGCCGACACTGACGAAACGCAGCCCGGTTTCACCGCTCAGCCACGGATTTGCAAGTAGAACCTCAGGCCGCAATCCGCTCAACAGGGCGGCAGGCAGCGGCACGATTTGAAAACAGAACACGGCCCCTTTGAATTCGTCGATCTCCGAGACCAAAGCAAGGGTTTCAGGGGTGATTTGCAGGAAACCGATCTTCATGGCCATACCTAAAAAAATACCCAAAAATACCCAATAGCTCAAGAATCGACCTTACCCAATAAAGCACTCCCGGCGCCTTGTATGGGAAACGCCCAGTCACAAGGCAAACGGATTAGAGAGTGGATTCGACAACAAAATTCAAAAGGTGCATGATGGGTTTGGTGTCGGGGGATACCTTCATGAATTGGCGTTGGTTTTCGACCGCAACAGTTGTTGCGTTCATCTCAGGCTGCACTGCCGACTATTTGAATAATTATGACTCGGTGACGCTCGCTGCCGGCGATGCGAACCGCTCAAATATGCTTTTGCAAACTGTCGATCCGTTCAATCCGAATAGCCAAAACACGCGTATTGAAGGCGACGGAGCGCGCGCGGTGGCAGTCTTCAACGGATACCGAGGTGCGACCCGAGCCCGTAGCGCTGATTTGGACTGTGCAGGCGGCAGCGGAAACAATGCAGTGGTTGCCCCTGGGGTGCAGATCACAGGCTCTGATCCTAACGGGCTCGATGGTGATCGCGACGGCATTGGGTGCGAGGGAAAATAGGTTGTCTCGAACAAGGAAAGGAGGGCTAGGCTGGCTCGCAGTCATTGCGTTGGCCGCGTATTATTATCCCGTTCCGTACCAGAGACCGGGCATTACCTCGCCAAATCCAAAGGCCACCGTTGAGATCAGACCGGAGGCCAGCAATCTCACCCAGAGCGTTACACGGCAGGTCGAGGAACCGGCCGCACCCAGTCAGCAAACCAACGGGGAAGTGCTTCAAGGCCGCGCATCGGCAGTTGATGGCGATACAATTGAGATCAATGGGACGCGCGTTCGGTTCAACGGCATCGACGCACCCGAGTATGATCAACAGTGCGAGGATGCGAAGCACTTTCGGTATTCATGTGGATGGCAGGCCAAAACTTCCCTCGAAAAATTCATGGCTAAATCGAAGCCCTTACGATGCGAGTTTGTCACTTGGGATCAATACGGACGCTTCGTTGGCAATTGCTACCGGGCGGACGGAGCCGACGTGGCGGCCTGGCTCGTCAAGAATGGGCTGGCCCTCGACTGGCCCAAATACAGCCATGGCGGCTATGCATCCCAACAAGCGGTCGCCAAGGCTGCCAAGCTCGGCCTGTGGAAAGGCTTCTTCGAAGACCCATGGACGTGGCGCGCCGAGCACGCCGAAGATACGCAGCCCGCGGCCAATCAGCCTCTCGGTATCATAGGCCGTCAGGCTCAGTCACAAGGCTATTCGTGCGAGCCTCGCCGTAAATGCTCTCAGATAAGCTCTTGCGCTGAAGCCCAATGGTATCTCAGCAACTGCTCATGGGGCGGCAGGCTGGATCGCGATAGTGACGGGATTGCGTGCGAAACGCTTTGCTAAATACCGAGAACGACGGAGGACTGGTCAGTGGCCCAACAGTCGAGAAATTCCGGTTTGGAGCC
Organism: Mesorhizobium sp. M7A.F.Ca.US.014.04.1.1; assembly: GCF_003998745.1. Lineage (NCBI taxonomy): Bacteria > Pseudomonadati > Pseudomonadota > Alphaproteobacteria > Hyphomicrobiales > Phyllobacteriaceae > Mesorhizobium > Mesorhizobium sp. M7A.F.Ca.US.014.04.1.1. Next base: position 8,042 of record NZ_RZRW01000120.1, read on the forward strand.
CCTCTTTCTCTCTTTTGGTCGGTACGGGTACACTGGTTTGATCCTACGGTGATCTATTACCGGGGCTAGTCGCAACAGGATATCCCCGTTGGGGCTTGCTGATCGGTTCGCTGCTAGGCACATTCACCGCATGTGCAATCTCTACAACATCACCACGTCACAAGAGGCGGTCCGCCAGTGGACCCGGACTTTGCGGGACATCCTAGGCAACCTTGAACCGTCCGTTGACATCTATCCCAACCAGCCCGGCCCAGTGGTGCGTAACGCCCCTGAAGGCCGTGAGCTAGCCAATCTCCTGTGGGGAATGCCGACGCCGGCCGAGCGCGTCAAGGGCAAGGCTGACTACGGCACTACCAACATTCGCAACCCGCAGTACAGCCATTGGCAACAGTATGTCGGCGTCGAGAACCGTTGCGTGGTGCCGGTAACAAGCTTCGCAGAGCCCAGCCCAACTCCCGGCGATAAAGACCGCGAGACAGGCATTCAGCGGAACTATTGGTTCGCGCTCAATGAGGACCGCCCGTTATTCTTCTTCGCTGGCCTCTGGACGCCATGGCATGGGGTCCGCAAGGTAAAGGACGGCCCCGGCGATTTCGAGCTTTACGGTTTCATGACGACCGCGCCCAATGCCCTCATCAAGCCGATCCATGAAAAAGCTATGCCGGTGATCCTGAGGACGCAAGAGGAAACAGAGACTTGGCTGACAGCGCCATGGTCGGAAGCGAAGCGGCTACAACGCACAGCGCCGGATGATGCTCTTGTGATTGTCGAGAAGCCTGCCACACAGATCAAGTTTCCCGAGCAGGCACCAGTACCGCCAAGCCAAGGCTCGTTGTTCTAGATGGCTGGCCTTCGGATACTCTCGGACGTTGCACCGGGCCTTGCGATTGCCATCTTTCTTACAATCTTGGTCGTGATGTTTTTTCGTCGTAAGCGGCGCTAAGCAAATCGGCGGCACGTGATTGAAATGTTGGGCTGTTAGCGCCAGTTATTCATCCCTCCAGATCACGCGTCGTACCATGCGGATTTCAACAAGTCGCCTCACGCGTATCTTCATGCCCTCCGATGCGCTTGGCAGCAGAATGTCCACATCAAGCTCGCGGCGTTTGCAGCGCTCGCAGCGCATGTGCCGGTCAACGTCCCAAAACGGAATGTCCCCCACCAATTTGGCGAGGTCCCCGGGGAGATAGTGGCGTGTAATGTTGCAGTTGATGCACCGGACACGGATTAGCTGACCAACCTCATGCGCTCGGCACAGGGTCTGGACAAGGCGGCGCGGTCGTCTGCTCTGTTCCGGCATAGCCAAAAATAGGAATGAGTTCCTCGCCGAGTCAATTCACTCTTGACATTTATGTTCCCTTTTTGTTCACTACGCCCATGCAGCGTATGGAGTAATGCCATGGATCGAATTGTGACACTGAACAGCCGCCAGGAGGCTGCCCTCCAGGCCCACGCCGAGGATTTCATTGCAGTCCACAAGGGTGATGTGATGAAAGCGCTCAAGGAAATGATCGTGCTCAACGGGCACCTTCAGGAACGACTTGACGCACTCACCCCGCAGCGCCGCGCGACGCGTTAGGAGTAGGCACCATGGGCACAATGCACTTCGACACCGAAGCCAAATCCGAACTGCACTCTGAAGCGGTGAAGCTGATCGCCCGCTACGACAGCCCTCTTGAGACCGTGAAGGCGCTCATGGCCTACAACTGTGAGCTTGAGACCCAGATACTCGCCATCGCCCATCGGCATCCGGGGATAGTTTCAATCGGGTACGATCCTACTCCGCCTGTGCTGGAGTGACCTTCAATGAGCCGCCTGATCTTTGCAGGAGAGCTTGAGAGCGCCGCCGACCAGATAGCGGACATATCCCGCGCCGACCTTCAAATTGTACTTCGTAGGGCCGCCCTGATGCTTAGAAACGTCGCCGGTGTCGATCTGGGCACGAGAACAGACGAATTACTTTTTGGAATCGCAGCGGAGATGGAAGTTTCCAAGTCCGATTTGATCAAAACGATCGTCAGCGACTGGCTAATTGCCAATGCTTATCTGCCTGTTCCGCTAGAGCTTGACGAAGGCAACGAGACACCATTTAAAATCTGAGCATGAAACCCGGCGTCTTCCGCTATGCCCGCGCAAAATACGCCTTGTACCACTCGACGAACCGCCCGACGCCCTCGGTCACTGTCGTCGTCGGGCGGTAGCCGACCGCCTGCTCCAGCGCCGAGGTGTCGGCGAAGGTATCGGGCACATCGCCGGGCTGCAGCGGCAAGAGTTCGACGATGGCTTTGCGGCCGAGCGCGTTTTCCAGCGCCTCGACATAGGCGGTCAACTTAACCGGGTTGTTGTTGCCGATGTTGAAGATGCGCCAGGGGGCGCTGCTTGTGGCCGGATCCGGACGGCTGGAGTCCCAGGCGGCATTGCCCGTGGCCGGGCTGTCGCTGGCACGGATCACGCCTTCGGCGATGTCGTCGACATAGGTGAAGTCGCGCGTGTGGTTGCCGTTGTTGAACAGTTTGATCGGCTCGCCAGCAAGGATGTTTTTGGTGAACAGGAACAGCGCCATGTCCGGGCGCCCCCAGGGGCCATAGACGGTGAAGAAGCGAAGCCCGGTCGTCGGCAGCCCGAACAGATGGCTGTAGCTGTGCGCCATCAGCTCGTTGGCGCGCTTGGTCGCGGCGTAGAACTGCAGCGGGTGGTCGGCCGGACGATGCTCGGAAAACGGCATGTCGGTGTTGGCGCCGTAGACACTCGAGGTGCTGGCATAGGTCAGGTGCGCGACGGCGCTGTTGCGGCAGGCCTCCAGCATGTTGGTGTAGGCGATGATGTTGCTTTCGACATAGGCGTGCGGGTTTTCCAGGCTGTAGCGAACCCCTGCCTGGGCGGCGAGATGGATCACCCGGTCGAATGCGTGGTCGGCAAAGCAGGCGTCGACCACGCTCTTGTCGGCGAGATTGCCGCGGATGAAATGGTAGCCGGCATTGGTCTTGCGGCTCGCCTCGTCCAGGAGCCGCAGTCTCGCCTCCTTGATTTCCGGATCGTAGTAGTCGTTGACGTTGTCGATGCCGACGACCTCGTCACCGCGCTCCAGCAGCCGCTTGGCTACGTGATACCCTATGAAGCCGGCCGCGCCGGTGACCAGAACCTTCATCAGAAGCGCCCATCCGTGACATGCCTGGGAAACAGACCCTTGATGTCGTAAATGACGCCGGGGGTCTTGCAAAGAGCCTGCAGGCCGTCGACGCCCAGAGCGCGGAACTGCCTGTGGCCGACGGCCACGATAACGACGTCAATGTCCTTCATTCCTCAGGTCCGGACATTTTCCTCAAAGGCCACCCCCATCACCAGAATCCGACTGCCAACGACCAAGAGCTACGACAGCGCGGCTGCTCCAGCAAGCATCTATTTCTCGGATCAACAGTGCGGGAACTTTTGATCAACAGCATTGCTTTATGCGATTGAAAAGATACCGTCTGCAACGCACCAACGCCGAACGATAGGGCCAATAATGCGATGTAATTTCCAGCACCGCTTCGGCGATCAACCCCTTGGCAAGTCGCCTGGGAGCCGAGACAGATCGATCTAGAGAGCGGAGATATTGCGTTCCGAAGCAGCTGTATGTTGGTGTCGTCGGGACGGCAACCTAATCAGATGCGTATGGCCGGCGGAGGGTACCGATCATCGGCCATAAGATCGGCCAAACATCCGGGCAAATTCGAAATATATCTTTATAATTACGTATTTAGCAGAAGCCAAGATCGGCCAGACATGGAAGAAAGCGTTTCAACTACATTCACCCGTTCCCCGACGGCAATGGCCGCGTCAGCCGTTTGATGAGCCACGCCATGGCCCATGAGGCTGGGATCGCCGCGCACGGGCTGTGGTCGATCTCACGCGGTCTAGCGCGCGGCGTGAAAAGCCGCACGGACTACAAGCGCATGATGGATCATGCCGATATGCCCCGCCAGGGTGATCTCGACGGACGGGGCAACCTCTCCGAGCGCGCACTCGGCGACTTTACGCTATGGTTCATGCAGGTGTGCATCGATCAGGTGAACTTTATGACCGGCTTGTTCGATCTCGACACGCTCGCGAAGCGGCTGCGTCGCTACGTCGAGCGCAGTGGCCTCAAACCCGAAGCCGCCCGCCTCCTGGAGGAAGCGCTAATGCGCGGCGAATTTGAACGCGGCGAAGCGTCTCGCATTAGCGGACTACCCGAACGCACGGCGCGTCGCGTGTTCAATGAGGTGATCGCGCTCGGTCTGTTGGCGTCGGAAACACCCAAAGGTCCGGTGTCGATACGCTTTCCGGCCAACGCATTGGATTCACTGTTTCCGAAGCTGTTTCCAGAAACCTAAGTG
>NZ_RZRW01000012.1:0-628 GCF_003998745.1 Mesorhizobium sp. M7A.F.Ca.US.014.04.1.1
CGCCGGGTTGGTGGCGATCGCCTGCAGCACCACGGTCTTGGTGACGTTGGCTGTCCAGTTGCCATTGACATTGCGCGAGATCTTCAGCTTCGGATTTTCAGTCAGCGCCTTGTCCGCGCCCTGGCGCTCCTGCACCACGATCGGGTGTCCGGCGATGCCTTCGACCAGAAGGATGCTGGCGCCGTCCGGCTGCGCCTTGCCGATCGCCGCCATCATGGCGTAGCCCCAGCGCGCATAGTTGGAATCGACATTGATGGCGTTCGGGCTGGTCACCGAACCGGCAGCGGTGATGAACGGAATGCCGGCTTTGGCGGCAGCGTCGATCGCATCATCGAGTGCCGTCGCCGAGCCCGGGATCGAGGTGATGATCGAGCACTTCTTGTCGATGAAGGCGCGGATCTGGTTGATCTGCTGGCTGGCGTCATTGTTGGAATCAGACACCTCGAAGCTGGACACCGTTCCGTCGGCGATCAGCCCGTCGACGAGACGCTTCAATTCCTTGGTCACCGTGACCCGCCACGGATTGCCCTGGTAGGATTCCGAGTGGCACCATTTCCACGGTTTCGGCGGCGCTGTGAAATTGTCCCAGGCCGAAGGCAGCACCTTCTGCGGCGCGCCGTCATATTGC
>NZ_RZRW01000012.1:638-26592 GCF_003998745.1 Mesorhizobium sp. M7A.F.Ca.US.014.04.1.1
GGCGGGCAGCCCGCCGATGACGCCTTGCACATCCTGCGCAAAGGCGGTCGTTGCAAGCGAGGCAAGCGCGGTTGCGGCCAGCAGGCCGCGGATCATTCCTGTCATCTCGTTCTCCTCCGTTCGGTTTGGTTCAGGCTCCTCCACCGGCAGCGCCGGACACCTGCACCGGGGAACTCTCCCGAAACAGGCGATTGAGATCGGCAACAACCTGTCGGGCTTGATGCCGGGAGGTCATGCCGGAAAGGATGCGTTCGGATGCTGCTTGCTGGAAAGTCATGTAGCCGTCGTGGCGCGGCCGCACCCATGCACCCTCCAGCGTCGCGCGCGTATCCCGATAGAAGTCGCCGGTCGCTTCATTGACAGCCTGGTCCTCCCAGGCCGCTGCATGGCCGGGCTGGCCGCCGGCGGCGGCATAGGCGCCACGCTGGACATCGCCGCTCGCGACCCAATAGGCGAAGTCGATCGCGGCATCCCTGGCTTTGGAAAAGGCTGATACGGCTATGCCGGTGCCGCCAAGCGCCGAACCGACCGGGCCGCCGGAACCGATGACCGGAACATCGGCAAAGGCCAGCCGGTTCGCCCGAAAGCCAGCCGTCGCATAGGAAACGTAACCATAGATCAGTGGCGCGCAGACGAACCTGGAACCGGCCTCCGCCATACGTTCGGAGACGGCAATCGGGTCCATCTCGAAACACGCGGGATCGACCAGCGCTGCGATCTCGCGCATTGCCTCGAAGACTTGGCTACCGATCTCCACATCGATCAGATCGTCGGATGGATCGGTCGTGCAGGCATGCCCGAGATTCCCGGCAAGCGTGTAGAACACCATCAACACGTGAGGCGGCCGCAGCGGCAGCAGCACGCGGCCTTGCCGGGCGAGATCGAGCACCTCGCTCCAGCGCGCCGGTGGCGCACCGATCGCATCCGGACGCCATGCCTGGACCTGCGTTGCCGCATCGATCGGGAAAGCCCATTGCCGTCCTTGCCAGTTGTAGCTCGGATAGGACTGGCCGATGCTGCCCGAGGCAAGGGCCGTGCGTTCCGCCTCGCGTCCGGCGACATCCAGCGGCTCCAGGCAGCCTTCGGCCGTGATCTGGCCGACATGCGGATGGTCGATGACGATGAGGTCATAGGCGCGCGCCAGTTCTTCGACCGGGAAGGATTCGAAGTCCTGCAGCGAGCGCTTGTCCCATTCGATGGCAATACCGGTCTTCTGCTGCCACAGCGCCGAGCAGGCGACCATCGGATCATAGCCACGCGGATGGCTCCAGGTCATGCCTTTGAGCTTGGGCGAACTCACAGGCCGAACTCCGCGCGGATGGCGGCACTGTGCTCGCCGATGCGGGGCGCCGCCCGATCGGCCTTGGCTCTTATGCCATCGACCCGGAGCGGCGAACTGGTGGTGAGGATCGAGACATCGTCCTCGCGCGTCACAGTCTGCAGCATGCCGAGGGAATGGAACCCTTCGCTCGCCAGCATCTCCGGCCAGGTCAGCACTTTGGCGCACCAGATGTCGGCCGGCTCGAGGATATCAAGCCACTCGTCGATCGTCTTGGTGGCGATCCGCTGTGCGATGATCGCCTTGATGTCGTCACGCGCGGTGAACCACGACGCAGGCTTGTCGCGATAGGGTGCGAGTTCGCTGAGCGACAGGAGATCGGCCAGCTTGGGAATCGGCGTCATGGCGATGGCGAGGTATCCGTCCTTGGCCGGGTAAACACCGTAAGGCGCCGACAGATAGGCATGCGCGCTGCGGAAGCTGGAGCGCCTGGGCAGCCGGCGGCCGTCATTGAGATGCGTCGTCAGCACCTCGAACTGGAAATCGACCAGCGCTTCCAGGAGACTGGTTTCGATATGGCTGCCCTGGCCGGTGATGCCGCGCCGCACGAGTGCGGCCAGAATGCCCTGCGCGCAGGCGGCACCGGCCAGCATGTCGCCGATGGCAAGACCGAACGGCACCGGCCCTTGGTCCTCATCGCCGTTCAGCCACATCACGCCGGAGCGCGCCTGCGCCAGCAGGTCTTGGCCGGGTCTCTTGACCCATGGTCCGTCTTCGCCATAGCCGCTGATCGAGGCATAGACCAGCCGCGGATTGATCTTGCGGACCGCCTCATAGTCCAAGCCGAGCCGCTCGATGACGCCCGGCCGGAAATTCTGGATCAGCACATCGGCCTTGGCCAGAAGGCCGCGCAACGCCTCGAGATCGGTCTCGTTCTTGAGGTCGATGGCAAGACTTTCCTTGGCCCGGTTGATGGCATGGAAGATGGTGGAATCGCCGCCGATCTCGGTGTCGCTGAGATAGAGCCGGCGCGACAGGTCGCCGCCATCCGGACGCTCGATCTTGATGACGCGGGCGCCGAGATCGAGCAGCCTGAGTGAGCAATAGGGCCCGGACAGGAACTGGCTCATGTCGACGACGACGAGACCGGCGAGCGGCAATTCGGCTGCTGCCGGCATGCTATTTCTCCGTCTTGCCGACGAAGTCGGCCGGGTTGCGGTACTTCACCGTCTGCAGATGCTCGCAATAGAGAACCAACTCGCCTTCGCCCTTGAACACCTCATAGCTGGCGCGGATCAGCCCCATTTCCTTGTAGCGGGGCTTCTTGTCGAGGTTGGAGCGGATCGAATAGATCGTGTCGCCAATGAAGACGGGTTTTATGAAGCGGAGCTTGTCGTAGCCATAGGAGAAGGCATTGACGCAGTTGGTGGCGACCAGCCCCAGGCCAGCCGAAAAGACAAAGGCGCCGGCGATCAGCCGCTTGCCGAAAATGCCTTCGTTCTCGGCAAACATCTGGTCCTGCACATAGGGGTGGATGTCGAGCACCAGCGTGTTGAACAAATGGCTGTCGCCTTCGGCCATTGTGCGCCGCAACGAGCGGATCTTCTGGCCGACGGGCCAGTCCTCGTAGAACCAGTTTTCGGCATTCCACACCGGCAGCGCGGCGTGATCTCCGGGCATGTTCTTGGGATGCGTCGAGGCGACGCCGACGGTAGGTGCGAAATCGTTCATGGTCGGCACCGCCAGACCTGCATGGGGCACGTCACAGCTGTCGGAAAACGCATCAAGGCGTCGAAATACAAGACGTCTCCTCCCGTCAATCTTCTTTTGTAAATAGTATTTTCACATATGGGGTTGCGTTGCAAGCGTGAACAGGCGAAATTTTGGCTGCTCCCGCGCGCCAAAGCGCAGGCGGGTAGGGGAGGAAATCATGCGCGAGAATTGTCTGGTCTTTGTCGGCAGCCTGAACCGCGAGGCGCCGTATTTTCAGGGCGCTCGGGGCGTCGGCCTCAGCGTCTACAGCTTTGACGAGACGACGCTGGAAACACGAAAACTGGCCGAGACCAACGACGTCGACAATCCGACCTTCCTCTCGGTGACACCGGACGGCTCGCGGATCTACGCCAACTCGGAAGTGTTCACCTGGCGCGAGGGCACCGTCTCAGCTTACAGCTTCGATCGAGCTTCGGGGACGCTCATTTATCTGAACAAGCAACCGTCGCTCGGCAGCATAGCCGCCCACAACACCATCACCCGCGACGGGACAAAACTGCTGGTCGCCAATTACGGCATGGGCGAGGGCGGCCCGGATCGCGCGGTGGCTGTCTATGGCTTCGAAGAGAACGGCGCCTTGTCGGCGCCGCTCGCCAGCGTTTCGCATGAGGGCAGCGGCCCGAATGTGGCGCGGCAGGAACGCTCGCATGCGCACAGCGTCACCGAAACCATCGGCGGGGGAACAGCCATCGTCGCCGACCTCGGCATCGACCGGCTGGTGTCTTACCGGATCGAGCGCGAGGGCAATCTGGCCAAGCTAACCGAATCCGCTTTGCCATCCGGCGCCGGTCCACGCCACCTCGCACTGCATCCGAACGGACGCTTCGTCTTCGTCATGAACGAACTGGATTCGACCATCGTGTCGATGGCGCTGGACGAAGCCACCGGCAAGCTCTCGATCATCGACGCAAAGCCGGCGGTGCCGGCCGAGGCACGCGACAGCAACCACTGCGCCGATATCCAGATCTCACCGGATGGCCGTTTTGTCTACGGCTCCAACCGCGGCCATGACAGCGTCGTCATCATGGCGGTCGACCAGCAGACAGGGTCGCTCAGCCTCGTCAGCTATATCCCTTGCGGCGGCGCGACCCCGCGTAACCTGGCGCTGACGCCGTCAGGCGGCCATCTGTTTTCCGCCAACCAGAATGGCGACCGCATTTCGATCTTCGCCCGCGACGCCGACAGCGGCATACTGACCGACACCGGGCGCGCCATCGAGATCGGCACGCCGATGTGCGTCAAGATCGTGCGCTGAACGCCCACAAAAATCGCCCGAGGCTCAAGCCTGTTGTATTGCCGAGAGCTTCCAGTTCGATCCATTCTCACGCACGAAAGTCCACAGCTCGGTCGTCTCTGTCGGATGATCATCGTCGCCCGCGACGATTTTGCCGCTGGCCCGTTCGCGCGTCACGTCACGAGATTCGTAGCGCAAGGCGGCTGTGGCGTAGTCGCGCTCATCCTCGCGCCAGCTTTCCGCGATGTCGGCCTGCAGCAAGGTGATATCAGTCACCTCGTTCCTGAGACCTTTCTGGGCATTGTCGGCCAACTCTTCCGAAAGATAGGATACCATTTCGGGTGTAACCGCCCGGCGCAGAGCGGCATGGTCTTCGCGCCCGAATGCTTCCTGGACATCGGTCAGCAGCTGCTGGAATGCGTCGAGATCCGTCTGGGCCAGCGTGATCTCCTCGGAGGCGGCGGCCGGAGAGCCTCCACCTGAACCGCCGCTGAAACCGGGAATTGTGAAGGAGCCTGCAGTCTGCTGCCCTGCCGTTGAGCGGTTCTCAAATCGCGAAGCCTGGGCATTGCCGGCACCTGCGAGCGCCGGCGCGGGGCCGCGCGCGGATTGCGAGCGGAAGAACCTGATGGCCAGCATGATCGCGCCACCGATCAGCAAGGCCTGAAGCAGGAAACCGAACATGCCGGCCAGGCCGCCGAAGCCCTGACCCAAAAGCAGGCCGAACAGGCCGCCGAGCAACAGGCCGCGCATCATCGTTCCACCGAAACCGCTCATGAAGCCGGGCCTCTGCAGGCCGGCCTGCGGCTGCCGGGCCGCGTTGTTCACACCGGTGTTGGGCGTCATCGACCGCTCGACCGGAGCGGTCGGTGCTGGGGCCGTCCTGGTCGGCGGTGCCGATTGGAACGTACGCATGCCACGACTGCCGAAACTGCCGCCACGACGGGCCTCGGCATGGTCCATCGCAACCATGGAGAATGCAAGGAACAGTCCTGCAAAGAGGGCTGCAAATCGGCTGGTGCGGGAAATCATCGGAGATGAACCTTTGTCGATGTGGTTTCGGAAGTTTCAGCAAGTGCCGGCCTGGATGTCGGGCATCATGCGGTCAGTCGAACAACTCTTCGAAGAATGATTTCTTCCGCTTTGGATAGCGGTGACCGTGCGAGCGGGAATAATCGTCATCGCGGCTCTGGCCATGTTGTGGCTGGGAGAATGCTGCCGGCTGTGGCTGCGGCGCGGGCGCCGCTTCCCTGCCGGAACGCTCGATGATCTTGTCGAGTTCTCCTCGATCAAGCCAGACGCCGCGGCACTGCGGACAGTAGTCGATTTCGATACCCTGGCGTTCGCTCATCACGAGCGCGACGCGGCAGGAGGGGCAAACCATACCGAGGAGGGAAGTAGATGTCATACGGGGCTCCAAACCGAAAGGAATGAGCCCGCTTGACCGAAAGAATGGAAACGGGCCCGTTAAAGCGGTCCGACATCACAATCGCCAAAAGCGACAGTCAGAGGGGCCCGGCCCGCACCGAACAGTTAGGGATGCAAAGCCGCGGCTTCAAGGTCGATATTGCCCTGCAAGAATGATTTGTTCGCCAGCGTTGCTCAGGCAGTCACCACGATTCAAATCGTCACCACGATCTCAGATCGTCACTACGATCTTGCCGAACTGCTCGTTCGACTCCAGGTAGCGGTGCGCCTCGACGATTTGGTCGAACGCGAAGGTCCTGTCGATGATCGGCCTCAGCGTTCCGTGCTCCAGACCTTCGACGATAAACGCCTTGGCGGCCTCGAGTTTCACAGGGTTGCCGGTGATCTCGTGGACGAGGTAGCCGCGCAGTGTCAGCGTCTTGCTCAGCACCGCTGGCAGCGGGAATGGCGTCGGCTCGCGGCTGAGACCGCCATATTCGATGAGGATGCCGCCACGCGACATGGCCGCTGTGAGTGGCTCGAAGATCGGGCCGCCGATCGCATCGAACACGACGCGCACGCCTTCAGGCCCTGCGATCTCATTCAGCCGTGCCGCCAAATCCTCCTCGGCCAAGGTGACGACTTCAGCCGCGCCGGCATCGAGCAGGGCCTGCCTCTTCGCCGATGTCCGCGTCACCGCAATCGCTGTTGCACCGACCCTGTTGGCGATCTGGATTGCCGCAAGCCCGACGCTGCTCGAGGCTGCGGTGATCACCACGTGGTCTCCGCTGTGCAGCCCGGCGATATCGATCAGCGCGCCATAGGCGGTGAGATACTGCATCCAGACGGCCGCTGCCGTCTGCCAGTCGAGCGACGGCGGATGCTTGACGACAAGTCCGGCGGGGTAGGTGGCAAACTCGCCATAGGCCGGCCAGCGGATCATCGATTGCGGCGGGATGACACTGACGCTGTCGCCCGGCGCGAAATCCTTCACGCCGACACCAATAGCCTCGATGACGCCCGCTGCCTCGAGGCCAAGCCCCGAGGGGAGCGTCGGCGTCTCGATATAGGAAGCCGCGCGCAGCAGCGCTTCGGCGCGATTGAGGCCGAGTGCCTTGACCCGGATTTGAACTTCGCCCGAACCCGGTGGGGAAAGCGCGACATCCTCGATGCGCAGAACCTCGGGGCCACCATGCTGGTGAAAGCGAACTACGCGTGTCATTCGGATACTCCAAATCATCTGAACCGAATGAGCTATGCAGCCGGTCTTGCCAGGGATAAATGGCTGTAAGAGAAGAACAGTAGAAACCAGGAGTTCTGAATATGGATCGGCTTGAGAGCATGGCCGTGTTCGTCAAGGCGGTCGATCTCGGCTCGTTCGCGGCCGCGGCGGTCGCGCTTGATCTCTCCGGACCGATGGTCGGCAAGCATGTCCGGTTTCTTGAGGAGCGGCTGGGCGTGCGGCTGCTCAACCGGACCACGCGACGGCAGAGCCTGACCGACTTCGGCCGCGCTTACTATGAACGCTGTCGGGTGGTGCTCGCCGAGGCCGAAGCCGCCGATGCGCTCGCCGCCGAACAGTTTTCGGAGCCACGTGGAAAACTGCGGGTCACCATGCCGGCGCATTTCGGGCGCCATTGCGTGACCCCCGTGTTGCTGAAGCTGGCCCATCAATATCCGATGCTGGAACTCGACCTGTCGCTCACCGACCGCTTGGCGGATCTTGCCGAGGACGGCTACGATCTCGCAATCCGCACCGGCACTCTTGACGACAAGGTGGGGGTGATTGCGCGTCGCGTCGCGCGTCAGGGCATGGTCGTCTGCGCGGCACCCTCTTATCTCAGAATTCATGGCGAGCCGCAGCGGATCGAGGATCTCGCCGACCATCAGGCGATTGTCTACCGCCGGCTCGGCCAGGTCGTTCACCCGTGGTTGTTTGTGCGCGAGGGGCAACCCACGCTCGAGATCACGCCAACCGGACGGCTGCGGCTCGACGATCTCGATGCCATCGCTGACGCGGCCGCCGACGGCATGGGGCTGGCCTGGCTGCCCTGGTGGCTGGTACGCGACCGCATTCAGGCCGGCGCGCTGATGGCGCTGTTGCCGGACCAGCCGCGATATCTCTACGACTGCCACGCGCTTTGGCTGCAGACACCGCATCTGCCGCTGAAGGTGCGGCTGGCCGTCGATGCGCTGGCCGTCGCCTTGCCGAAATCGATGGCCTGATTGCCAATCGCCGCCGCTCAGTTGAGATCGCGCCGATACTCCTTGACCTCGCTGCGGTCGACGATCCGCTCGTCTCCGTCATGGGCAGTGATGTGGGTCTCGATCCGCCAGACGTCGCGCAGCGCGCGCACCGTCGCCGTCACTGAAAGGCGCGCCTGCCAGTCGCCGCGGCCATAGGATTTTTCCCAGGTGCAGGTGCCGACCGCCGAGGTCGGGTCGTCGGGGTGAATGGAGAACCGGTCGACATGCTTCGCTGAAAGGACGATTCCCGTATGCGGATGCCGCACCGTGCCGCCATCATTGACGACTTGGTAGACCGTCTCGCTGGTGACCTGGTCTGTCGAAACCGAGCGCTGAAAACCGTCGCCCTTGGCCAGAACCTCCTGCTCCATCGGCGCGGCGCTTTCCGGAGCCAGGAAGGCCCCCAGCGTGTCGTCCAGCTTCTGCGGCGCGCGCACCGGCAGGATCAGCCGGCTGTCCCCGCAATGGATCGACAGCGTCGCCTGCTCGGCGGTCGGAAAGACGATCGGCCAATGCGATGTCGCCAGTGCCAGCCGGATACGCTCGCCAGCCTCGAAACGCTGCCCGCAGCAGCGCAGCTTGATGCGGACGGTCTCCGCCCGGCCCGGCACCATGGGTACGATGTCCAGATCATCGTTGCGATGGCTCAGATTGAGGATGCCGTAGCTGATGCGCGAGGCAGCACCTTCCGGGAACACTTGCGACAGCGTGGCGGACAGAAGCGCAACCGGCTTGTCGGAGGAGAGCTTGACCTCGAATTCGGGAAAACCGAGGATCTCGACCGCTTCGGTCAACGGCGCCGTCTCGAAGATCAGGGCATTGCCTTCTTCCGTGCGTTGGTCGACCGGCAAGGTAGGCATGACGCCATAACCGCACCAGGCGCCGGACGACAGGCCGGCCGTCTGCGGCGATGAAATCTCCAGGATCGTGTCTTCGCCCCTGGCCTCGCTCAGCACATGCGGCGCAAGGTTCAGCACCTTTTCGCCGATTCCCGGCCCCGGCCATGCCGGCTCCGCGACCCAGCGGCCGGGTCGCTCGTCATAGATCGCTGCCGGCCGTGCGGGATCTTGAATCCAGGCGCGCAGCATCGGCTCGTCGGCAATGCCGGTGTTTATGCCCTTGAGATATTGATCCCACCAGCGCAGGCACTCCTGCAGGAAGCCGATGCGCGGTCCCGGCATGGCGAAGTGCGGATATTTATGGCCCCAGGGTCCAATCAGCCCTTTACGGGGACCGCTTAGCTTTTCCAGCATCCGGAAGATCGGATTGGGATAACCGTCGGCCCAGCCGCCGACGGCGTAGACCGGGATTTCGACATCGGAATATTCCTCGCAGATCGAACCGTGCTTGTAGAAATCGTCGCGGCGCTGGTGTTCAAACCAGTCCTGCATCCAGATGCCATTGCCATTCAGCCGTTGTTTCCAAAGATCGCGCCAGCGGTCGCCGACAATGAGCGGGTCGGGCGGGGTCATGGCGATGGCCCAGGCGGTGGTTCCCCACATCAGATTGTCGCACATCATCGCGCCGCCGAGATAATGCACGTCGTCGTTATAGCGGTCGTCGGTCGAGCACAGCGAAACGACGGCTTTCAGCGCCGGCGGCCGGCGGGCCGCGACCTGCAGCCCGTTGAAGCCGCCCCAGCTGATGCCGATCATGCCGACGCTTCCCGAGCACCAGGATTGCCTCGCCAGCCATTCGATGACCACCAGGCAGTCATCCTGCTCCTGCTTCAGATACTCACCCTTGCACAGCCCTTCGCTGTCGCCCGAGCCGCGCATATCGACCCGCACGCCGGCATAGCCGTGACCGGCGAAATAGGGATGCGTCAGCGCATCGCGCTCCACCGTTCCGTCACGCTTGCGATAGGGCAAATATTCGAGGATCGCCGGCACGGGATCGCTCTCCGCGTCTTCCGGCAGCCAGACACGCGCCGCCAGCTTGACGCCATCCGGCATCGGAATCCACAAATTCTCGATCTCGCGGATTTTGCGCGGGAAATCGGTGACGATGCGGATATCTTGCATGGCGGCTCCTCTCAACGCCCCGGCCGACACTTGCGCCGGTGGCGATCCTTATGTGTTCAGCGGGAAATGGCAGGTTAGACGGCTGTCGCCGACCGAGGCCGGGACGGGGACATCCAGCGCGCAACGGCCCTCGGCCTGCGGGCAGCGTGTGTGAAACTCGCAGCCTGAGGGGCGCGCCAGCAAGGACGGAACGTCAGCCGGCAGCGTGATGCGCTGGTGCACCCGATCTGGATCGGGCTCGGGGTTGGCGGACAGAAGGGCCGCCGTATAGGGATGATGCGGGGCACGGAAGATCGCTTCGGTTTCGCCCTGCTCGACGAAGCGTCCGAGATACATCACCGCCATGCGGTCGGCGATCTGGCGCACGACATGCAGATTGTGGGTGATGATCAGCATCGACAGGCCCATGCGGTCGCGCAGGTCGTTGAGCAGGTTCAGCACCTCTCCCTGCACGGAGACGTCGAGGCCGGCGGTCGGCTCGTCGGCGACGACCAGCACCGGGTCCAGCGCGATCGCCCGCGCAACGCCGACGCGGCGCGCCTGGCCGCCGGATAGCTGGTGCGGGTAGCGGTCGGCGAAATCGCGCGGCAGACCGACCAGCGCAAGAAGCCGTGTGACTTCAGCGTTGAGATCGCGATCCGACAAACCGTGGATGACGAAAGGCTCCGACAGCAGCGAGCGCACGCTGAGCCGCGGCGACAGCGATCCGACCGGATCCTGGAACATCATCGGCATGCGCCGCCGCACCGGTTTCATCGCGGCGTTGGACAGGCCTTGCAGTTCCTGTCCTTCGAACACGATCGTGCCTGCTTTCACCGGCTGAAGACCGTTGAGGGTGCGCGCCAGCGTCGTCTTGCCCGAGCCGGATTCGCCGACCAGCGCGAAGGTGCTGCCTCGTTGAAGCGTGAAGCTGACGCCGGAGACCGCTTCGATTTCGGTGGCCCGCCCCGCGAGCCTGGCGGACAGGCCGCCAACCCGAAACGAGACGCGCAGGTCGCTGACACGGAGCAGGTCTTCGTTCATGCGCTCATGGCCCCCAGTGGAACGTCCGCGTGCCAGCAATGGGCGATATGAGATCCGCCGACAGGGGCGTTGGGAGGCGTCGTCAGGCATTGGGCGTCGGCGCGATCGCAGCGCGGCTGGAAGACGCAGCCGCTTGGTCGGCGGCGCAGGTCCGGCAAGGTCCCGGCAATCGTCGGCAGCCGGGGCACACGCTGCGACAGCCGGGCGGGATCGCAGGCCAGCAGCTTCTGCGTGTAGGGATGGCGGGCGTCGTGGAAGATCTCGCGGGTCGTGCCGCTTTCCACCACCTCGCCGGCATACATCACGATCATCTCGTCGCAGAGTTCGGCGATCACGCCCAGATGATGCGAGATGAACAGCACCGAGCAGCCGATGTCGCGCTGCAGATCCTTGAGCAGTTCGATGGTGGCCACCTCCAGCGTCGCATCGAGCGCCGTGGTCGGCTCGTCGGCGATCAGCAGCGCTGGCTCCATCATCAGCGCCATGGCGATGGCGATGCGCTGCTTCATGCCGCCGGAGAATTCGTGCGGAAACTGCGTCAGCCGGCTTTCCGGATCGGGAATGCGAACCTTGCGCAGCATGGCGACCGAGCGCGCATCCTTGTCCCGCTTCGACAGACCCGAGCGATACTGGATGTCGCGCATCTGCCGCCCCACCGACAGCACCGGGTTGAGCGCACCCATCGGGTCCTGGAAAACGGTGGCGATCCTTTGCCCGCGCAGGCCGCGCATCGCGGTGGGGTCGAGCCGGGCAAGGTTCTTGTCGCCCTCGAAGATGATGTCGCCCGATAATATCTCGCCATTGTCGGCGAGCAGGCCGAGAATGGCGTTGATGAGCGTCGACTTCCCGCAGCCGGATTCGCCGACCACGCCAACGCTGCGGTTGGCCGGCACGGAAAAACTCACCTGCTTCAGCGCCTCCAGTCGCCCACTCTCGGTGTGGAAGGCGACGCTCAGATCCTTGATCGCGAGAACCGTCATGACCGCCCCTTCAGCCGGGGATCGAAGAGGTCGCGCAGCGTCTCGCCGAAGAAGGTGAAGCCGAGTGTGGTCAGCACGATGGGCAGGCCGCCGGCAATCACGATCCAGTAGGAATCGCGGATGTTGGCAAAGCCGTCATTGAGGATCGCGCCCCAGCTCGGCGTTGGCGGCCGCACGCCGAGCCCGAGGAAGCTCATGCCGGCCTCGATCGCCACCACCACGGGAATGTCCATCGATATCAGGATCAGGATCGGGCCGATGATGTTGGGCAGGATATGGACGCGCAGGATACGGCCGGCACTGGCGCCCATCGAGCGCGCCGCCATGACATGTTCGGCCGACTTCAGCACCAGCGTCTGCGTCCTGATGATGCGGGCATAGCCCGGCACATTGACCAGCATCACCACCAGCACCACCGCATAGAGCGAGGGGCCGAACAGGGTGACCAGCGTCAGCGCCAGCATGACGGTGGGAAAGCTCTTCACGGCGTCGAAGATCAGCAGCAGCACATTGTCGAGCCAGCGCGGCCCATAGCCGGCGATCAGCCCGAGCACCACGCCGACGACCAGCGACACCGCTGTCGCGCCCAGCGCGATCAAGAGCGCGACGCGCCCGCCATAGAGCACCCGGGTCAGAAGATCACGGCCGAGGTGGTCGGTGCCGAGCAGATGCAGCAGGCTCGGCGAAGCGAAGCGTTCGGCCGGCGATATCTTGCTCGGCGCATAGCTGGTCAGCGCGCTGGCAAACACCGCCGACAGCACCACCAGCGTCACCAGCGTCAGGCCGACGGCGCCGAGCGGCTCGCGCATGATGCCGCGCACGGTGCGCCACAATCCGGACAACCGGCTGCCGCCGGAAGACAGCTCAGTTGAAACTTGATCTGACACGGGGATCCAAGATACCGACCAGAATGTCGGCCGCTACGTTGACGAGGACGAAGAAGACCGTGGTGACCAGCACGGCTCCGGAGACGATGGGGTAGTTGCGCACCGAGATCGCCTCATAGACCAGCTTGCCGATGCCGGGGCGGGCGAAGACGATTTCGGCGAAAACGGAAGACGACAGCATGTGGCCGATGCCGACGCCGAGCAGGGTGATCGTGGGCAGCACGGCAATGCGCAGCGCGTAGGTGTAGACGATCCGGTGCTCTGTCAGGCCGAAGGCGCGCGCCGTGCGGATATGGCTGGCCTCCAGCGTCTCCAGCATCGAGGCGCGCACCATGCGCGAGATGTAGCCGATCCAGCCAAGCCCGACCGCCAGCGACGGCAGGATGAGGTGCTGGAGCCGGCTGGCGAGGTCGCCCGGTTCGCCGGCGCCGATCGCCGGCAGCCATTGCAGTGCGACCGCGAACACCAGCAGCGAATAGATGGCGACGACGAAGGACGGCACCGCGATCATCGCCACCGAAAGAACCCCGATCACCTGATCGACAAAGCCGCCTCGGCGCACCGCGGCGATACAGCCAAGCGGGATGCCAAGCGCCACCGACCAGGTGATGCCGCCGACCACCAGCGCCAGCGTGAACGGAAGCTGCTCGATCACCACGTCCAGCACCGGCCGGTTCGACAGAACCTCGGTGCCCAGGTCACCGCGCAGGACCGATCCGTAGAAGTGCAGGAACTGCCGCCACACCGGCTGGTCGAGGCCCATGCGTACGCGCAGCGCCTCCATCATCTCCGGCGTCGCGCGTGGCCCCAGCGCGACGGAGGCCGGGTCGCCGGGAATGAGGTAGACCATGGCGAACATCATCATCATAGCGACGCTGATGATGATGGCGCCAAGCCACAGACGCTTGAGGGCGTAGCGGATCATTTTCGGTACCTGTCGGACGGTCTTTGGTGGGGGCGAGCCCCGCCCTCCGATATCATGCCGGTTTGAAGCCGGTGAACACGGGCTCGCCGTTCGGCTTCAGGCCGGCCACAAGCGTGTCTCGATTCATGATGCCGGTGACCTCATGCGTCAGGAAAACGTAGTTGCCGTTCTCCTCCATCAGGTCCTGCAGCTTCTTGTAGATGACATCGCGTTTCGCCGGGTCGAGCTCGACCATGCCTTCGGCATTGAGCTTGTCGAATTCCTCGCTGGAAAACCGCTCCCAGTTCCAGACGCCGATCTGGTCGCGGGTGAACCAGGCAGTCGCCCAGCTCGGATCCGGCTGCATGGAGAAGCGGCTGATGATCATCTGCAGCTTCTTCCAGTAGTCGCCTTCCTTGGCGCCAAGCGTCCAGAAGGTGCCGCTGTCGTTCTGCTTGATCTCCACATTGAGGCCGACATCCTGCAGGTTCGACTGCACGACCTGCGCCGCGGTCAGCCGCTCGGTCTTGTTGAGGATGTCGAGCGTGATCGTCGTGCCGGCCAGCCCCTCCTTGGCGATCATGTCGCGGGCGCGGTCTGGGTCGAAATCGAAAAGGTTCTTCTCGCGATGGCCGGGCAGGCCGGGCGCGATGATGCCGGTGGCGGTTGCGGCGGCGCCGAAATAGGCAGCATCGACCACCGCCTTGCGGTCCACGGCGTACTGAACCGCGCGGCGCATGTTGAGATTGTTGAAGGGAGCGACATCCTGGTTCATGCCGAGCCAGACAAAGGCCAGCGAAGGCTTCTCCACCACTGTCGTCTTCGGCGGCGGCGTCTGCTTCAGGCGCGAGATCGAGGAGACCGCGGTCCAGGTGTAGTCGAGGTCGCCGGCCTCATAGCCGAGTTCGGCGGTCTTCTCGTCCTCGATCGGATGAATGTGGATTTCCGCGAAGGCACCTTGCTCGTACTTCCAGTCGGGATTGCGGACCAGCACCGTGCGCTGCTTGGGCAGCCATTCCTTCAGGATGTAGGGGCCTGACTGAGCCACTGGCTTGACGCCCATCTTGCCACCGAGCTCGGTGATGGCGCGCTTTGACAGGATGGTGCCGGACGGCGTCGGCAAAGTCGACGTCCACAGCGGCGCGAAGGCTTGTTTCAGGTGGATCAGCCCCGACAGCTTGTCCTTGACCTCGACTTCCTTGAGCGTTGCCCAGTCGCCGGAATAGGGGCTCTTGTTGGCTGGGTCGGCGATGCGTTCGATCGAAAACTTGACGTCTTCGGCCGTCATCTGGCCGTAGCCATCGGTGAAGCCGATATTGTCGCGCAGCTGGAAGGCGACGGTCAGCGGATCGAGCTGCTTGATCGTTTCCGCCGCCATCGGCCGCCAGCCCCAGCTGTCGCCAGGCGTGGTGACGACGAGGCCGGCGAAGATGACGCTGGTGATGTCGCCTTCAGGCGCCGCCAGCCGGAAGCAAGGGTCGAGCGTCTGGATGTCGGCGTAGGAGCGCACCTTGAGGATCGGCCCGTCGCTCGACCAGGAAACTTTTGGATTGACCATTGAGGCGAGGCCGAAAGCGCCGGCTGCGGCGAGCAGGCTGCGGCGCGAAACCCTGGTGTCGGCTAGAATGGACATGCTCTACCCCTCAGCTGTTTTCGTTGTCTTGTTTTCAGGCCGCAGGCCATTCTCCAAGCCGGGCCGAATGTGTCGGTCCGCTAAAACTGCTAATAATAGACATCTATGTCTAGCGAAAATTTTGCCGGCACGTCCGAATCTTGGATACGGACGATCTTGCGGAAAATCTCGACATCTGTTCCGACCGCCGCCGGCGCGTCGACTTGGGCAAGTCACGGGCGGAATGTGATCGCGCAGACGATATGGCCTGGCCCGCCATTCGGTGGGGCCTGGATCAAGAGCTGTAGCGGAGATAGGCCTCTCGGCCGCCGCTCACTTCCAGATTTCAGCCGCCAGGCGCATGAAATTGCCGCCCAGGACATCGCGCACGGTCTGCTCGGACTGGCCGCGGCGCAGAAGAACCTCGGTCAGTTCGCGCATCTGACCTGGAGCCGCGTAGGTCGTCGCCCCCTCCGGATATTCGCTCTTGGGCCAGAATTGCGGATTGTCGGAAATGATGCGGTCGATGCCTTTGACATCAACCGGAAAGGCGTAGTCCAGTCCGATGCCGACATGATTTGGGCCAGCCAGGTCGACGAGATATTCGATGTGGTCAGCCAGCCTGTCCGAGTCCGTGCGTCCCTCTCCCAGGAAACGATTGAGCCCGACGATCGCGACGATGCCGCCGGTGCGCGCGCAGGCCTTGATCTGCTCGTCGGTGATATTGCGGCCATGGCCGCACAAGGCCTTGGCGTTGGAGTGCGAGAAGATGACTGGCCGGTTGGAGTATTCCATCACCTCCATCGAGGTGCGATAGCCGGTGTGGGTGACGTCGACGAACATGCCGAGACGGTTCATCTCGTCGATGACCTCGCGGCCGAACGCCGTCAGGCTGGTCTCGACATCGTGGCAACCGCCGCCGGCCAGATTGTTCCTGTTGTACGCAAACAGGATCTGGCGGACGCCCAGATGGTGATAGAACTCGACCATCTCGACGCGGCCGTCGAGCGCGTTCATGCCCTCGATGTCGAAGGTGATCGCCAGTTTGCCTTCAAGCTTGGCCTTGCGGATTTCCGCGACGGAGGAGACCAGCGTGTAGTGCTCGGGATTGGCAAGGATCCAGTGGCGGAAATTTGCGAGCGTCCGCACGGTCTGCTCCCAGGGCAACAGGTCGAAGCCGACATCGATCGACAGATAGTCGATGCCGGCGTCGCGCCAGATCTGCAGATTGTTCAGGTCCGCCGCCGGGTCCGGCATGAAGCCGGAATGCGCGTCCCATATGATTTCACTGTCGAAAATGGCCTGGGCGGCTGTCGAAACGCTCACTTTTTCCTCGCTCTCTCGGCGACACAACACAACGGAAAGCCGGATCAAGCGGCGTTCCGGACGTGTGATCCAGATGCAGTGCGCATCAAGTATCAGGCCACAGACACATGTGTCTAGACAGTCCGGGACGAGCCTGTATGGTCGCCGTCGCTGTATGTCGCTCCGACCGGAACATCGGCAAAAGGGAGAACAAAGATGAGTTCAAACGGAAGCCATGGCGGCAGCGATAGCAGGCATATCGCGGTGATTGGCGGCGGCATCATCGGCTGCAGCGCGGCTTTCCATCTGCTGCGGTCCGGCGTGCGCCGGGTGACGGTCATCGATGCCGGCCAGCCGGGTGCCGCAACCACAAGCGCCGGTGCTGGCTTCGTCTCCCATTGGTCCGCCGGCATGATCCCGCTCGGTGAAGAGGGCTTTCAGCTGCAGCAATATGGCCTCGATTTCTATCGCAGGCTGCACGAGGTCGGCGCCGAGATTGGTTATCGGCCGAACGGCACCTTGATCATGGCGCTGACCGAGGACGGGCGCGAACGCTTCGTCCGCCCGGTGCTGGATTCTCCCTATGCGCCGCCGGAAATGCAGGACCTGGACGCCGTGCAGATCGGGCAGAAGATGCAGGGCCTCATCGATCCGGCCCGGGTCCATTCGGCGGCCTACAATCCGCACGGCATCCAGCTCGACACCAAGCTGGCGATGGGGGTGCTGACCGGCCAGATCAGCGAGCTCGGCGGCGTCTTCCGCAGCAACACACGCGTGACTGCCGTCCATGATGCCGGCGACCGGGTGACGATCGAGACCGACCAGGGCGGTCTTGAGGCTGATGGCGTGATTGTTGCCGCCGGCGCCTGGAACAACCAGGTCCTGTCAGGCCTTGGCTGGCAGTTGCCGCTGCTGCGCGTCGTTGCAACGCGCATCGTCACCGACGACCGTGGGCTGCCATCGACCATTCCCACCGTCCAGTGCCGCGAATTGCGGCTGTGGCTGCGCGAGACATTCGGCGCCATAATGTGGGGAACCGGCCGGCACTACAAACCTCTCAACAAGACGAACGACAGCGAAATCGAACCCGGCCAGCCGCACAATATCGGGCTGATGCAGGAAACCTCCGAGCAGGAGCTTGCCGAGTTGCAGACGGTGTTCCCGCCGCTGCGCGGTTCGACGATCGCGAGCTGGGCGCAAGGCGTGCCGTGCTACACGCCCGACAACAACCTTATCGTCGGCAAAGTCCCCGGCAGCGACAATATCGTGGTCGTCGGTGGCGACAATGAGAGCGGCGTCACCCATGGACCGGGTCTTGGCCGGCTCTCTTGCGAACTGGTTCTCGGGCAGACCCCGTTCGTTTCCGTCGAGCGGTTCCGTGTCGATCGCTACGCCTCCAACGCCTTCAAGTCGGAAGCCGAGATCGAGGCCGCCATGCCGGCCTGGGGCGCGCGTCACGAGGCGTCGCGGTTTGGTCGCGAGGCCTGATCGTCAGCTGCCCCCGGCGCTTGCCTGCAAGCTGTCGCCGACGCTGCCGAGCAGCGCCTGCGCCACCGCCCTGACAACCGGGCCGGCGTTCTTCCTCATGACGATGTGGAAGGAGCCGGCGTGGCGCCGCGAGGTCTTGGTCAGCCGGACGAGCTGGCCGCGGCGCAGATGCTCGTCGGCAAATCCCGCCCAGGCGAGCGCCGCGCCGCGCCCGGCGATGGTTTCGTGTATCATCGACATGTAGCCGGTGAACCGAGGTCCGTCGAGTTTCCGGTCGGTTCCGACCCACGATTGCCAACTGTCGATCGCGCCCGGCGGCGTCACCTGATGCAGCAGCGGCACTGCCAGGAAAGCCTCAGGCTCTTCCGAGGCGAGCGCCGGATAACGCGCCAGGAACGCCGGCGCGCAAACCGGGAACCACTCACCCTCGAGCAGTTTTTCGGTCACGAAGTCGGGCCATTGCCCGGCTTCGCCGAAACGGATCGACAATGCCACTTCAGGCTGGTCGAAATCCCTGTAGTCGGTGGATGTCTGCAGCAGCACCCGGCCATCGGCAACCTGCGATGTGATGAGGCCGAAGCGCGGCATCAGCCATGCCTGCGCGAAGTCGTGGCTGCAGCCGACCACGAATGTATCGCTGTCGTGCGCGGTCAAATCCTCGACCGCTTGCCTGATGGTGCCGAGACCCTCGCGGATCGCTTCGGCCAGCGTGTTGCCGGCCCCGGTGACGGCGACGCGGTTGCCTCTGCGCGTGAACAGCTCGACCGACAGCTGGCGCTCGAGATTGGCGACATGCCTGCTGACCGCCGATTGTGCGATGTTGAGCTCCTGTGCGGCCAGCGTCAGCCCGCCATGCCTGGCGGCAGCCTCGAAGACGACCATGGCGTTCAGCAGGGGAAGCGATGTCTTGAGGGTTTTCACGATCCAAACCTGCTTTCATGCCTTTTCGATATGAATGTCTATCATTTCTGTATTTGCTGCAAGCCTTTCCGCATCGCACACTCTATCGAAACGTCATTCGAACGCCAGCGAGCAGAAAGGTGTTTGCCGTGCAGGCCTACACATCGAACAGCCAGCCTATCGACAGAAGCGAGACCGTCAGGCTGATCGACCGGCAACGTCCGGACTGGTCGCTGGAACAGGCCTTCTACGCGGCCCCTGCCATCTTCGCGCTGGAACGGGACTTGTGGTTTCCGCGTCAATGGATGCTTGTCGCCCATGCCAGCGAGGTCCCAGAAAAAGGCCGCTACATCGTGCGCCAGCTTTTCGACGAGGAGATCATCGTCGTGCGCTTCGACGACGGCGAGGAGGACATCGCGGCCTACTACAATGTCTGCACCCATCGCGGCTCGCGGCTCTGCGCCAAGGATGGTCGCGGCAAGCTTCTGGTCTGCCCCTACCATGCCTGGTCGTTCAGGCTGACCGGCGAGTTGCAGTCACGGCAGGATCTACCGGAAAGCGTCGATCCGGAAGCGCTGGGACTGCACCGCGTACCCTGCAAGAGTTTCGGCGGCCTCGTGTTCTGCGGCCTTGATGCCAATTCGCTGCCCGACATCCAGCCTGTCGCGGACGGGCTGACCGGCGGCTTGCGCGAAAACGGCCTTGACCGTGCACGCATCGTCGCGCGCAAGAACTATCTCACCAAGGCGAACTGGAAGCTGGTGCTCGAGAACTTCCTCGAATGCTATCACTGCCGGCCGGCCCACCCCGAATATTACCGCGTCAACGGCCATGTCAAAGTGACCGCGACCCGCGACGCCGACAAGGCGGTCGAGTGGCAGAATGAAATCGAGGCCTGGCACAGCGTCATCGGCGATGCCGAGTTCCACAAGGGCGCGTGGCAGGCTGGCGACCTCGACACGATGCCGTTTGCCATGCACCGCAAGCCGATCGGATCCGGCCGCAACACGCTGTCCAATACAGGTGAGGGGGTCTCATGCCTGATGGGCGGCCGTCACGCCTATGATGGTGGCGAAAGCGGCTTCCGCCTCGGACGCCTGTCGTTTGCAAGTGCTGCCAATGATTATGTCACGCTGTTCCAGATGATACCGCGCAGCGCCACGGAAACCGACGTCATTCTGACCTGGCTCGTCGACAAGGACGCCGATGGCGACATCGACGCCGATGCGATCAGCTGGATGTGGGACGTCACCACGGTGCAGGACAAGAAGATCACCGAGGACAATGCCGACGGCATCATGTCGCGCGCCTACCGGCCGGGTCCCTATACGCCGCTGGAAAGCCAGACCTCGTTCTTCGTGCAGACCTATCTGTCAGAACTGCGTTCGCTGATCACCGGCACGCGCGGCGCACCGATCAGCCAATGGTCTGCGCCGAAGGAACTTTTCGCCTCGCCGAAAGCGGCGAGTTGCAACGCGCGCCTCTGACCCGCAGCCGAAGATGCCTCTTTGAGGCGTCGCGTTCCGATGCCATATGAAGGTGGCCGACGGAATGTTGCGGGAGAGGTGGTCATGACCAAAGGTTCGGATCTGTTCGTCGCGGCCCTCGAGAACGAAGGGGTCGAGCGGATTTTCGGCATTCCGGGCGAAGAAAATCTCGATATCGTCGAATCCATCCGCCGCTCCTCGATCCAGCTGATCCTGACCCGCCACGAGCAGGCAGCCGCTTTCATGGCCGCCACCTATGGCAGGCTTACCGGCAAGCCGGGTGTGTGCATCACCACGCTTGGCCCGGGCGCGCTCAACCTTTCGACCGGTTCGGCCTATGCGCTGCTCGGCGCGATGCCGATGATCATGATCACCGGCCAGAAAGGCATCCTGTCATCCCGGCAGGCGCGCTTCCAGATCGTCGACATCGTCGCGGCGATGAAGCCGCTGACCAAGCTGTCGCGTCAGATCGTTTCGCCGAAGATGATCCCCTCGTTGGTTCGCGAAGCTTTCCGTGTCGCCCAGGAAGAGCGTCCCGGCCCCGTACATCTTGAATTGCCGGAAGACATTGCGGCGGCCGAGTGTGAACCGGTAGCACTCGTGCCAACGCATCCGGTCGAACTGCCGCTGGCCAGCCCGGGCGCGCTTGATCGCGCCGCCCGTATGATCATGGAAGCCAGGCGTCCGCTGCTGATGTTTGGTGCGGCGGCGTCGCGACCGCGCGTGACTCCCGATGTCGCCCAGTTCGTGCTGCGGACGCAAATTCCCTATTTCACCACGCAGATGGGCAAGGGCACCGTGCCTGGCGGCACGGAGCTCTATATGGGAACGGCAGCCCTTTCGGAGCGCGACTATGTGCACGAGGCCATCGAACAGGCCGATCTGATCATCACCGTCGGTCACGACACGGTAGAGAAGCCGCCCTTCATCATGGGGGCGAAGGGGCCGAAGGTCATTCATGTCGGCTACCATTCAGCCGATGTCGAGCAGGTCTATTTCCCGCAAGCCGAAATCGTCGGCGACCTCGGTCCTTCGCTGGCGCTGCTGGCCGACCGCATCGAGGGCAAGGTCCCCAATGCACAGGCCTTGCTGCCGCTGCGGGAAGGCATTCTGAGCCGCATCGCCGCGCGCGCCACCGAAGATCGCTTCACGCCGCAGCGCATCGTGCATGACGTGCGCGCCGTGATGCCGGCGGATGGGATTCTTGCCCTCGACAACGGCATGTACAAGATCTGGTTCGCGCGCAACTACCGCACCCGCATGGCAAACACGATCCTGCTCGACAATGCGCTGGCCACGATGGGCGCGGGCTTGCCGTCGGCGATGATGGCGGCACTGCTCTATCCGCAGCGCCGTGTCATGGCCATCTGTGGCGATGGCGGCTTCATGATGAACAGCCAGGAACTGGAGACCGCCGTCAGGCTCAAGCTCAATCTCGTCGTCCTGCTGCTCGAAGACCATGCCTATGGCATGATCCGCTGGAAGCAGGCGGTCGACGAATTTCCGGATTTCGGCATGACCTTCGGCAATCCCGACTTCGTCAGATATGCCGAGGCCTACGGAGCCAAGGGGACAAGAGTTGGCGAGATCGCCGATTTGCGGCAGGCGCTGGAACGGGCCTTCACCGGCGGCGGCGTGCACCTCGTCGTCGTGCCCATCGACTATCCCGAAAACACCAGGGTGCTTGTCGACGAATTGCGCGAGCGGCTGCCTGCGCCGCAAGCGAGCTGACGGCGGCAAAGCCGCCGTCAGGATTACCTGGAGCTGTTGCCGAAGCGCCTACAGTTTGCAGTAAGGGGTGGCCGGCGCGATCGTCCCGAAATCCTTGGCGATCTCATAGCTGATGCCGTCTGCGGCCGCCTTGCCGACATAGGAATGGCAGAGCGTGTGGTTGTTGCTGGCATCGACCCGGATCTTGCCTTGCGGCGCGTCGAACTCGATCGTCGGCAGCGCCTTGAGCACATCATCGTCCTTCAGCGATCCGGCCTTCTCGGCGGCCAGGGCGTAGAGATGCAGGCCGTTGTAGCCGGCTTCGCCGATGCCGTTGACCATCTTCTCCTTGCCGAACTTCTCGCGGAAGCTCGCGATGAACTTCTTGTTGACCGGATTGTCGAGCGCCATCCAGTAAGGCTGCGGTGCGTAGGTGCCGGCCGCGACGCCGGGCGGCAGCGCGTCCTTGTTGAAGACCTCGTCGAGCGGTGCGATCAGCGGCTGCTTGATATCGAAGCTGCGATACTGCTTGAGCTGGGTGACGGCGTCGTTGCCGACCACCATCGACCAGACGACATCGGGCTTCAGCGACTTGATCTTCTGGAAGGCCGGGCCGAAATCCGTGGTGCCGAACGGATAGTAGTCGGCGCCGATGATCTTGCCGCCGGCCTTTTCGTAAGCCGCCGTGATCGCCTCGGTCATCTTCTGCGGCCAGGCATAGTCGGAGGCCATGACGTAGATGGTCTTGCCGAGGGTCTCGGCCACCCACGGCATCATCGGGTCGACCTGCTGCATCGGGATCGGGCCGGTGGCGACGAAGTAGCGGTTGCATTCGCCGCCCTCGAAATTGGTTGGGTAGAAGAACAGCTTCTTGGCCTTCGAGGTCACCGACAGCGTAGCACTTCGCTCCGGCGAAATGATCGTGCCCATGACCACGTCGACCTTGTCTTCGTTGATGAGCTTGCGCGCCTTGTCGATGGAACCCTTGGTCGTGGTCTGGTTGTCCTCGATGAACAACTCGACCTGGCGCCCGCCAATGCCATTGGCGGCGTTCAGTTCGGCGGCGGCGAGCTTGTAGCAATTGAGCAGCGTCTCGCCGAGGATCGCCTGCAGCCCGGTGATCGGGATCGACAGGCCGACCTTGACGGTGTCGGCGGCGCGCAGGACCGACGGCGCACCGACCATGGCGAAAGCGGCCGCGGCGCCGCCGGATTTCAAGACAGTTCTTCTGCTTATCATTGTTGTGTTCCCTTCCAGTCCCAGGCGCGCCCCATGCACGCCTTACAAGTCAACAAGCTCCCAGGCGCGCTTCAGGCGCGCCTTATAGGGCCAACAGATCCTTCAGCAGGGTCTCGTCGGCGAACGCCTCCGGCGCGCCTTCATGGACGATCCTGCCCTTCTCCATCACCAGGCAGCGGTCCGATGCCTTGAGAACGAGATCGAGATTCTGCTCGACCAGCACGATCGCGATGCTGCGTTTGCGCGCGATGCGCGGCACCAGCTCGGCGATCGACTGCACGATGTTCGGCTGTATGCCTTCCGAAGGCTCATCGAGCAGCAGCACCGACGGCAGGCCGCAGAGCGCGCGGCCGATCGCCAGCATCTGCTGCTGGCCGCCCGAAAGCGTGCCGGCGACCTGCGCTTCGCGCTCGCGCAGGATCGGAAAATAGCCGAAGATGTCGGCCGAAATGCCGCCGTCGCCACGGTCCTTGGCAGCGCGGGTGCCGACCTCCAGGTTTTGCCGCACCGTCAGCTGGTTGAAGATCCCGCGCCCCTGCGGCACATGCGCAATGCCTGCCCGCGCGCGGCGGAAGGCCGGCGCGTTCGTGAGGTCCTTGTCACCGAGAACCACCGCGCCACCGCTCGCTCGCAAGCCGCCGGCGATGACGCGCAGCAGCGTCGTCTTGCCGGCGCCGTTACGGCCGAGCAGGCCGACGACTTCGCCTGGCGCGACACTGAGGTCGATGCCGTTCAGCACCGGGAGCGGGCCGTAGCCGGCTGACACCGCCATTGTCCGCAGCATGATCAGCGCCTCCCCAGATAGACATCGCGGACCATTTCGTCGGTCTCGATGTCATGGAAAGGACCGCTGCGCAGGCGGCGTCCCTGATGCAGCACCAGCGTCTCGCAGTTCAGCGCCCGTACGAAGCGGATATCGTGTTCGACGGCGACGATCGAGAACTCGCCCTTTAGGC
The DNA here is from genome assembly GCF_003998745.1 of Mesorhizobium sp. M7A.F.Ca.US.014.04.1.1. Taxonomy (NCBI): domain Bacteria; kingdom Pseudomonadati; phylum Pseudomonadota; class Alphaproteobacteria; order Hyphomicrobiales; family Phyllobacteriaceae; genus Mesorhizobium; species Mesorhizobium sp. M7A.F.Ca.US.014.04.1.1. The sequence continues at coordinate 25,094 of NZ_RZRW01000012.1, forward strand.
GTAGCAGCATATCGGCCGTCGCCAGCGTCTCCTGCGGCGTCATGCCGGCGGTGGGTTCGTCGAGCAAAAGCAACCGCGGCTCGATTGCCAGCGCCATGCCGATCTCCAGCCATTGCTTCTGGCCATGCGCGAGTTCGCCGGCCGGTGTGGCGGCGCGATTGCTCAGCGCGACCAATTCCAGCAATTCGCCAACCGGGCGCACAGGCGAGGGCGCCCCCCAGCGGGCGACCTTCACATTGTCTTCCACCGAGAGGCTCGGGAAGACGGACGGGATCTGGAACTTGCGCGCGATGCCGAGCCGGGCGATGCGATGCAGCGGCAGGCCGGCTATGTCGTGGCCGAGGAAGCGCACGCTGCCGCTGGTCGGGCGCAGCGTACCGGTCAACACATTGAGGAAGGTGCTTTTGCCGGCGCCGTTCGGGCCGATGATGCAGCAGAGTTCCTTGTCGCGTACAGTGAGGTTCAGGGCCTCCAGCGCCTGCAGCCCGCCAAAGCGGATGCCGACATTTTCGGCCTGGAGCAGGATGTCGCTCATTGTGCGCGCCTCCCGCCTTTGAACAGGGCTTTCAGTCGCGCGTAGATCGACAGGATGCCGTCCGGCAGGACGAAGACGATGATGACGAAGACACAGCCGAGCAATAGCGGCCACAGGCTCGGGTTGAAACTGCTGATCGTCTGCTGCGCACGCTGGATGAAGATGGCGCCGAGCACCGGCCCCAGCAGCGTGCCGCGCCCGCCGACCGCCACCCAGACGATGACTTCCGTCGACAGAAGCAGTCCGGACAGATCCGGTGCCACCAACCCCGCCATGCAGACATAGAGCGCGCCGGCAAGGCCGGCGATCGCCGCCGACAGGACGAAGGTGACGAGCAGCCGCAACGGCGCATTGTGGCCGAGCGCTGCTGCCCGGACTTCATTGTCCTGTATGGCGGTCAGCACCGTACCCCAGCGGCCACGGCTGATCGACCACAGCGCCAGCACGGTCACCGCGACGATGGCCGAGACGAAGATGTAGCTGGGCAGGTCCTGGCTGAGATCGACGTGCAGCCCGCCGACATCGAAGGCAATCGGCGGAATGCCGATCAGCCCGCTGTCGCCGCCGGTGACCGAGCTCCAGGAGACCGCCGCCTGCTGGCAGATGACGCCCATGGCCAGCGTGACGATGGTGAAATAGCTGCCACGGATGCCGCCGAAAAACAGGAAGTAGCCGATGATGGCGGAGACCAAGGCCGCACCGGCCACCGCACCGATGATGCCAAGCAGGCTGGCGAAGGAGATCGCATCGTTGAGCGTGATCAGCGCCATGATGTAGCCGCCGATGCCGAAAAACGCAGCGTGGCCGAAACACAGGATTCCAGTGCGGCCCCAGAAGAAGTCGAGGCTCGCGGCGAACAGGCCGAAGATCAGCGCGTCGCGGATCACGGTCAGCTGATACCCGCCGACAAAGAACGGATAGATGATCGCGAGCGCCACGCAGGCGGCGAAGATCAGCAGCCAGT
>NZ_RZRW01001200.1:0-855 GCF_003998745.1 Mesorhizobium sp. M7A.F.Ca.US.014.04.1.1
CTATGCCTACACGTCGGCGGCGGCCAACAACGGTTCGGCCTTTGGCGGCCTCAGCGGCAACACGCCCTGGTACAACATCACCATCGGCATCGGCATGCTGATGGGCCGCTTCCTGGTCATCATCTCGGCGCTGGCCATTGCCGGCTCGCTGGTGGCGAAGAAAACGGTTCCGGCCTCCGCCGGCACCTTCCCGACCGACGGCCCGCTGTTCGTCGGGCTGCTGATCGGCGTCATCCTGATCGTCGGTGGCCTCACCTTCTTCCCCGCGCTCGCCGTCGGGCCGATCATCGAGCACCTGGCGATGGCTCACGGGCAGACCTTCTGAGACCGCCATGTCGTGGTTCAATGCCATGCGCCGCAAGGTCGCCCACAGGGACGATCACGGAAAGGAGGAGGGACCTCCTCCTTTCCCGACCCTGTCGACGTTTCTCGGCCTTGCGGCAGTCATGCTCGTCCTCTGGCTGCTGGCCTACGGGCCGCCCCATCTCTTTTCGGCATCCGATCATCCGGTGCCGTCCAACAACACCGAAGCCGGAGCTTCAAAATGAGCAACTCGAAATCAGCCAGCATCATGGATGCCAGCATCCTGCTTCCCGCCATCGGCGGCGCCTTCCGCAAGCTCGACCCGCGCACGCTGGCCAGGAACCCGGTGATGTTCGTCGTTGCCGTCGTCTCGGCGCTCACCACCGTGCTGTTCGTCAAGGACCTGGTCTCCGGCGGCGGCAATCTCGGCTTCACGCTGCAGATCATCATCTGGCTTTGGTTCACCGTGCTGTTCGCCAACTTCGCCGAAGCGGTCGCAGAAGGCCGCGGCAAGGCGCAGGCGGATTCGCTGCGCAAGGCACGCACCGAGAC
>NZ_RZRW01001201.1:0-854 GCF_003998745.1 Mesorhizobium sp. M7A.F.Ca.US.014.04.1.1
ACACGGTGGTGACCGGAAACGTCGTTCCGGTTCCAAACCCGATGCAAATCGTCAAGACCTCGACCTCCAGCAGCGTTGCATATCCTGCGACGACGGCCAGCAGGCAGAGGCACAGCATGCTGAAGACGACGCCCACCATCGCAATGCGCTTGTAGTGGGTGAAATGCGGGATCATACGCCCGCTGAATGCCGCGCCGCCGACGGTCCCCAGCAGAAGCCCAAGCATCGCGATGCCCGACTCCGCTGCCGACAAGCCGAGCACCGCCTGAAGATAGACGGGCAGGTACACAGCCATGCCGACGCTTGCGGCCTGAAGCAGGAACATCGAAAGCGTGCCCGCCAGAACGATTGGATTGCCAAGCACTTCGAGTGAGATGAGCGGCTCGGCGGCGCGCATGAGCCGCAAGGCAAAAGCGCTCCAGAAAATCGCCGAACCGCAGAGAACGCCGATGACTTCAAGCGAAGTCCAGGGATAGGCGCTGCCGCCCCAGTTCAAGGCGAGCAGCAGCAGCGCCGTGGCAATTATCAGAAGCAGCGCGCCCAGGCCGTCGATGCGATGGCGCTTTGCGGCAATGGGCAGTTTCTTGAGCGGCTTGTTGATGATCGCCATCGCAAGAAAACCAAGCGGAATGTTGATCCAGAAGATCAGTGACCAGTGCAGGTGCTCTGCGAAAGTGCCGCCGAGCAACGGACCGGCAATGCTGGCGACAGCCCATGTGCCGGAGAACCAGGCGGCATAGCGTGCCCGCTCGCGCGGCGGCACGAGATCGCCGACGACGGTCTGCGTCAAAGCGAACAAGCCGCCGCCACCGGCGCCCTGTATCGCCCGCCCGACAACCAGCACAAACATGTTG
>NZ_RZRW01001202.1:0-852 GCF_003998745.1 Mesorhizobium sp. M7A.F.Ca.US.014.04.1.1
CCCCGGCTAAAAAGGCGGTCCCCGCGGCAGCAACGGCCCCACCCGCCGCGAACAGGAACGCCTTCAGTGGATTAATTGCCATATTTCCCTACCCCTTAGCCACCTAACGCCGGTCTAGCCTGTTTTAGCAATACCGACAAGAAAAAGCCCAGGCCGTTAACCCTTGGGGCTTGACCGCGCTTTCAGACCCAATCACCAATCATCGACATGAACACGATTCGATCCGTCTGCGTCTATTGCGGCTCGTCTCCGGGCCGCGATGAAATCTATATCAAGGCCGGACACCTGCTCGGGCGCTCAATTGCCAAAGCGGGATTGCGGCTGGTCTATGGCGGCGGCACCAAAGGCATCATGGGCGCTGTCGCCGAAGGCGCGCTCAAGGCCGGCGGCAAGGTGACGGGCATCATTCCGCGCTTCCTGATCAACAAGGAGGCGAGCGAAACAGCGCTTGACCGGCTCGATGAACTCTTGATCACCGACAACATGCACGAGCGCAAGCACAAGATGTTCGAGAAATCCGACGCCTTTGTGGCACTGCCGGGCGGCATCGGCACGGTCGAGGAGATCGTCGAGATCATGACCTGGGGACAACTTGGCCATCATCGCAAGCCGATCGTCTTCGCCAATGTCAAAGGATTTTGGGATCCGATGCTGGCGCTGCTCGATCACATGGCCGCCGAAGGCTTCATCCACACCGCGCAGCGGGTCAAGCCGCTGGTCGTCGACGACCCCGAAGCGATCGTCGCCGCCATCATGGTAGCCGGATCGTCCGTCGACGCCCCGACCGAGGGCGTGCAGTCGGTGATCGACAAGATGTAGGGCGATAAGGAATCGGGGCAGTAAGGCAGTATG
>NZ_RZRW01001203.1:0-849 GCF_003998745.1 Mesorhizobium sp. M7A.F.Ca.US.014.04.1.1
CGCGGTTGCCCACATCGTCGACCACGATGGCTTCCGTGTTGGGAATAGCGATGCCGACGGAGCCCGGCCGGCGGTCCAGCTCCTCCGGGGGCAGGTAGGTGCAGCGCTGGCATTCCGTCAGACCGTACATGGAAAAGAGCCGTACGCCGGGGAACAGCTCGCGCAGCCGGGCGATATGCACCGGCGGCAGGGCGGCGGCGGTGTTCGAGATATAGCGAAGGCTCGGCAGGAAACCCGGCGCCAAATCGCGCATCTGCAGGATCAGCGCCGCCATCGTCGGCACCAGCGGGAAACCGGTGACCTTCTCGGCGCGGATGCGCTCGAAAATGGCCTGCGGAAAGGCGAATGATTTTTCGAGGACGAGGGTCGCGCCGAGCTTCGTCGCCATCAGCAGTTGATAGAGGCCGTAGTCGAAAGCCAGGGGCAGGACATTGAGGATGATGTCGTCACGGGTGTTGCGCAGATAGGTCGTGATGGATTCGGCCGCGGCATCGATATTGCGATGCGTCATCATCACGCCCTTGGGGCGGCCGGTGGAGCCCGAGGTGTAGATCAGCATGGCGAGGTCGATATCGATCCCGCCATGGCGAATGGGCACGGGCGCGACCTTGAGACAATCCTCGAAGGAGGCAGCGCCATCCGGCGTATGGCTGGATGGCGCTTGCGTCGACGCGACGAAGAACGGCCGGTCCGACAGCGCACGCGCCTGGATCACGACAGGCATCAGCTTGGCCTGAGTCAGGATCGCCGCAGCCTCGCAATCGTCGATGACATAAGCGAGCTTGTCGGCCTTGGTGGAGGCGTTGATCGGGCTGAAGGTCGCGCCCGCCTTGAGAACCGCGAAGATCG
>NZ_RZRW01001204.1:0-848 GCF_003998745.1 Mesorhizobium sp. M7A.F.Ca.US.014.04.1.1
CCCAGAGCGCCACGCGCAGCGGCAGTTCCGAGAAGCTGACGATGGCGTGAGCAGCAAGATGCACCATCTTCCAGAATGGATATTTGGTCTGGCCAAGAGCTCGTGCTGGACGTTCGAACGGCACCGCCGCCTGCTTGAATCCCATCCAGCCAAACATGCCCCTGACGAAGCGATCCTGTTCGGGCATCTGTCTGAAAGTTCTCAGCGCTTTGGGGCCGACCAACCGGAAATCTCCAACGTCGCGCGGAATGTCGACGGTCGTCATCTTTTCCAGTAAGCGATAAAAGAGACTTGCCGTGAAGCGCTTGAACAAGGATTCGCCTTCGCGTTTAACGCGCCGGGCATAGACAATCTCGAAACCTTCCTTCCACTTCGCCACCAGATCGAGGACCACCTCGGGTGGGTCTTGGAGGTCGGCATCCATGACGATGACAGCATCCCCCTGGGCGGCGTCCATACCGGCTGTAATTGCTATCTGATGCCCAAAATTGCGCGAAAGCTCGATCAGCCGAAAACGAGGCTCGGCGGCAACCACGCACCGAAGGTATCTGACGCTACCGTCGCGGCTTCCGTCATCAACGAAAATAGCCTCGGTCTCACCGTCCAGCTGGTGGATTAGCAACCTGATGCGCTCGACCAGGCGAGGCAGCACTTGTTCTTCGTTGTATATCGGCAGAACCAGTGAGTAGCGCAGCGACACGTTCGCTCCGGTCCCGGTACCTTGGATCACATTGGCCTCCATGCCGATGAATGAAACGCCAGCCCCAAAGTTCCATAAGACGTTACTAATTTAACAGTTGCCGTAGGCGGGTGGCGAAATGTTCGTTCGGAACGTCTTCGGGCTGATT
>NZ_RZRW01001205.1:0-847 GCF_003998745.1 Mesorhizobium sp. M7A.F.Ca.US.014.04.1.1
GTATTCACCGGCCTGAGCCCAGATGCCGTCGACGTCGGGATGCGCTGCGAGCGCCTTGGCTGTTTCCTGCTGGGTCGTACGGTCGTCCCAGAAGGAATAGTATTCGTCCACGACCTGTATGCCGGGGTACTTCTTGAAGACCGACATGGCTCCATCGGTGTGGCGCTTGTCGACCGAGTTGCCGGGAACGCCGCGGCTGAGGAAGATCTTGCCTTTGCCGCCGAGCGCATTGACCAGGGCCTGAGCGCTGTTCTCGCCAAAGCCAGCGGTAATGTAACTGACGTTGTAGGCGCAGGGCTCGGTGACCGTCGCGTCGTACATGAAGAACTTCACGCCCTTCTCGCAGCCTTTGTGGATGACGCGATTGAGGGCGGTGGAAGAAATCGGAAAGCTGATAATGCCGTCGGCTTTGGCGGCAATCATGCTCTCATACGCAGCGATCTGAGCCTGGGGATCCGTGCCCGAGATCACCTGGGTCAGTTCCACGGTCTTGTCGTAGGGTGGGGTGGCGGCAAGCGCCTTGACGATGTTGGCTGCCTCCGACTGCCAAGAGTTGCCGCTGTAGCTCATGCTCAGGTAGATTTTGAACTTCTTGTCCTGCGCTGACGCCGACGGGGCGGTGAGCGAAAGGCTGACCGCGGCAGTACAAAGAGCGGCTGCGCATAGACTTAGTTTTCTCTTCCAGTTTGGCATCGAAGGTCTCCCAGATCGTTGACCGCTTGTTGATGGGAACGTTCTCACTGAACGTCCCGGATCGCCGGGCGCGGGCGGTCTTTACCGCGCCAGTCGGCGTCTTAGGAACGCGAAGGTGTTTTCCCTCAGCAGGAGCAGGGCAATGAGGATGATC
>NZ_RZRW01001206.1:0-845 GCF_003998745.1 Mesorhizobium sp. M7A.F.Ca.US.014.04.1.1
CCGCTGCCCGAGCGGGCGATTGTGTCCAGCGACGTGCTGGCCGAAGGGGCCGCGGTCAGCAGCCGGTAGACCTGGCCGCCGGCGCGGATCACCGCAATGTCGAACTGCCAGCCTTCGGCGCCGGCATGCGCGGTCGCTGCCTCGTTGCCGTTGATGGTTTCCTGCCTGCCGCTGCTGTCGACGAGACCAGCCACCCAGCCGCTGCGGATATAGTCCGTCAGCGCCCGGTTCTTGTCGATCGACACGCCATCGAAACGGATCGCTATGTCGCCGGGGCCGGTGGCCGTCACCGCTGCCGCCGAATTGTCGATGATGAAGCCGTCCGGTACCGTGAACGAAACGCCAAGGCCCGGATGCAGGAAGGTTTCGCCGCGTACATAGCCTTCTTCCGGCGTGTCGCCATAGAGCAGGCCGTCTATGCCGGCGAGGAAGGAATCGCGGTCGCGCGTGCCGACGCCCGGCGCGCCGAACTGGCGGGCATGGCGCTGCGCCAGATCGATGCGCTGCGGCGTATTGGGGTGCGTGGCCAGGAAATCGAGGCTGGCGTCGGTGGCGCCGCTGATCGAGCGGAAATCGGTGTAGGCCGACATTGATTGCAGGAAGCGGCCGGCGGCGAAAGGATCGTAGCCGGCCTCGCCGATCGACTTGATGCCGATGGCGTCGGCTTCCAGCTCCTGGTTGCGCGAGAATTGCGCGAGCCTCAGCTTGCCGCGGATCAACGCCGCCTTGGCGGTCGGGCTGTCGCCGAGCACATCGGAAACCACCTTGGTCGCCAGGCCTTCCTCTGCCTCGAGTTGCTGGCGCTGCAAGCCGTGATTGGCGGTGACGTGGCCCATCTCATGCGC
>NZ_RZRW01001207.1:0-843 GCF_003998745.1 Mesorhizobium sp. M7A.F.Ca.US.014.04.1.1
GTCACGCTTGGCCGCCGCATCCTTGTCGCCTGTCTTGGCGACGAGCGCGAACCATTTGTAGGACTCCTCGAGGTTCTGCTTCATGCCGACGTCGGCGTCAAGGACAGCCAGTTCAATCTCGGCATCCTCGCCGCCAAGGGCGTCGGCATGAAGCAGAACCTCGAGGAGTCCTACAAATGGTTCGCGCTCGTCGCCAAGACAGGCGACAAGGATGCGGCGGCCAAGCGTGACGAGATCGCCAATGCGCTGCGGCCCGAGCAGCTCGAGCGCGCCCGCGCCGCGACCGAGCTGTGGAAGGCCAAGCCGCTGGATGCGGCAGCCAACTCGGCCGACATTCCCGAGTCCTGGCAGGACGGCGCGCCGCAGACGACCGCCAGCATCGACATGAAGAAGGCCGTCCAGAACATCCAGCGCATTCTCAACAAGAACGGCTACGACGCCGGCGGCGCCGACGGCAAGATGGGCCAGAAAACGAAGACCGCGATCATGGCTTTCCAGACCGACAACAAGATGGCGGCGACCGGCGAAGTCGACGAAAACCTGGTGAAGGCACTGCTGGCGCGCAAATAACGGCAGAGGCGTCGCTTCCACGACGCCCTTGCCACACATTCGCCTGTTAACTGATTGAGATGTTTTTTGTTTCGGCGGCGTAGCGCGGTTTGACTTCGCAGCACCTCCGGCGCAAGAACGAATTGGCTTGTCGGTCCAAGATGCCCGCAACGGTTGCATTCGCCGACAGGCAGAACTGATCGAGACTGACGGGTGGGCATCTATCTCCCGATCGCGGAAATTTCCGTCAATATCTTCGTCCTGCTGGCCATGGGCGCAGCGGTGGGTTTCCTG
>NZ_RZRW01001208.1:0-843 GCF_003998745.1 Mesorhizobium sp. M7A.F.Ca.US.014.04.1.1
CACCGCCGGTGGTGCCAACTGAGGTGCCCGACCTGCCGACACCGGCGGCGGGCGAGGAAATCCTGCTCTATCGCATCGAGGTTCCGGTCTATTCGGCCTTGCCGCCGGTCGCCGAACATCTGGCGATGACGACGCTCGGCACATTCCACGAACGGCGCGGCGAGCAGAGCCTGTTGTCGAACACCGAGCTGTCGCCGGTCTGGGGCCGCATCTTCGGTCAGGACAGCAAGATGGCCTATTCAGGAACGGTATCGCCGTCCTTTGACGGCACCCTGTTCGGCCTCCAGGCGGGCTTCGATCTGTTCGGCCGCGAAACCGCGTCGGGCCAGACCGATCGCGCCGGCCTGTTCGTCGCCTATGCCAGCATGAATGGCGACGTGCGCGGCCAGGCGCTGGGCAGGGACAATCTGTCCGTCGGCAGCATGGATATCAACGGCACCAGTATCGGCGGCTACTGGACCCGGATCGGTCAGGGTGGCTGGTACCTGGACGGCGTCCTCATGGCCACCTTCTTCGGCGGCAACGCAACATCGTCGCGCGACATTGGCATCGACGTCGGCGGGACCGGCGTCACCGCTTCGCTGGAAGGCGGCTATCCCATCGCGCTGGCGCAAGGCTGGACGCTTGAACCGCAGGCGCAACTGGTCTGGCAGCAATTGTCGCTCGACGATGCGTCGGACCGCTTTGCTTCGGTTTCCTTCGATACGGACGGCAGCGTGACCGGCCGGCTCGGCGCATGGCTGCAAGGCGAAACAGCGATCAATGGCATGGCGCTGCAGCCGTATCTCAAGGCCAACATCTGGCACGATTTCGGCTGCACCAGCCATTTCAATTTCGACACCA
>NZ_RZRW01001209.1:0-781 GCF_003998745.1 Mesorhizobium sp. M7A.F.Ca.US.014.04.1.1
GTCATATGGTGATGGTCGCGCCAGACGATGATGTTGCCGACCACGGCCGAACAGCTGTCCTTGCCACATAAGGCATCGTTCATGTCAACGACACGGACCCCCGGCAATGTCCCCGCGGCGAGGGCGAAGACATCACTCGTCTCCACCTCCTGTCGCGCGTTGACGCATTTGTCGGGATTGGCGGCCAGGCAATCACCGGGATCGAACTTGACGAAAGGCGTGTTACGAATGGCGATAATGCGCAGGCCGGCACTGTTCAAGTCGCTCCAGATGCTGCGCAAACCGTCGATCATTGCCGGCTCCGGTGTGTCGGAATAGCGAGACTGGCTGGTGAACATCAGGTCTGGCCGCAATTTCCTGATCTCGGCGAGAACGTTGTCGCGCCATGTTGCGCAGGCCTCATACGGCTTACCGTCATCCGTCACAGCGGCAAGGGTGAAAGGGCATGCAGCCTTGGTGAAGGTGACCAATTTCCACTTGCGGTCCCTGGCAATCTTGTCGATGGCCGGGATCCATTGTGCTGCGTGTGAATCGCCTGCGACGACAATGGTTCTGGTTCCCTGGGGATCGCCGAGCTGGCAGCCCACAGCTTGCGTGCTGTCCTGCTCCTGATGGCATTTCAGTCGATAGACGATCGGTACGTCACGCCTGAGTTTGCCGAGGGATGGCAGCAGTTCCACGTCGCGCGGAACCGAAGCGTTGGCAAGCAGCGCTGCCGGCCCTGGATAATTCGGTGTCCCGATCAGGCTGATATCGACGTCTTGCCTGTCGAGCGCATAGC
>NZ_RZRW01000121.1:0-12385 GCF_003998745.1 Mesorhizobium sp. M7A.F.Ca.US.014.04.1.1
TCGAAGCTCAGCGCGAAGGCTTCCGGGATCTGCATCAGCTTGCCGCGCACATCGGCGACGAGCTTCGATGCGCTCTGGTCGGGGCCCCGCTCCTCCCATGGCTTCAGGATGGCGAATTCGACCGCCGAATTCGATTGCGCGGCACTGGTCAGGAAGTTCAGGCCGCTGATCGAGCCGACGATGTCGACGCCGGGCGTCGCCTGCAGGATGTCGCGTGCCTTCTGCGCCACCGCGTCGGTGCGTTCCAGCGATGCGCCGTCGGGCAACTGGATGACGACGAAGAAATAGCCCTGGTCCTCGACCGGAAGGAAGGTCGAGGGCAGGCGCTGCCAGACGAAGTAGGTGGCGACCAGCCCCGCCGCGAACAGGCCGAGCATGATCCAGCGCAAACGGATGAGGATGCGCACACCATTGGCATAGGCGTGCGACAGCCTGTCGAAGCCGGTGTTGAACCAGCGGAACGGGGCGAACTGCGTTTCGCCGCGATGCCGCAGGAAGGCGGCACTGAGCGCGGGGCTCAGCGTCAGCGAGTTGAAGGCGGAGATGCCGACGGAGATCGCCACCGTCAGTGCGAACTGGTTGTAGAGCTTGCCGGAGACGCCGGGAATGAAGGCGACCGGCACGAACACCGCCATCAGCACCGCGGTGGTGGCGATGATCGGGCCGGTGACCTCGGTCATTGCGGCCTTGGTCGCCGCAAGCGGTTTGAGCCCGGCCTCCAGCTGTCGTTCGACATTCTCGACCACGACGATGGCGTCGTCGACGACGAGGCCGATCGCCAGCACCATGCCGAGCAGGGAGAGCATGTTGAGCGAGAAGCCGAGCATCTCCATGACGACCAGCGTCGCCACCAGCGACACCGGAATGGCGATGGTCGGGATGATCGTCGTGCGCCAGCTTTGCAGGAAGAGGAACACCACGGCGACGACCAGCACCAGCGCTTCGCCGAGCGTGATCAGCACGTCATGCATCGACGCCGAGACGAAACGGGTGGTGTCGTAGTGCATCGCATAGGACACGCCCTTCGGGAAACGGCCCGACAGCTCCTGCATCTTGTCCTTGACGCGCTGCTGCAGATCGAGCGCGTTGGAGCCGGGCATCTGGTAAACGGCAAGCACCACGGTCGGGTCTTTACCGAAGAAGGCAGACGACGAATATTGCAGCGCGCCGAGTTCGATGCGGGCGACGTCGCGCAGCCTGACCAGCGAGCCGGTATCGGTGTTGGCGCGCACGACGATGTCGCCGAATTCCTTGGGATCGCTCAAGCGGCCGACGGCGTTGACCTGCATCTCGAAGGCGGTGCCGGCGGGTGCCGGCGACTGGCCGATCTTGCCGGCCGCCACCTGGACGTTCTGTTCGGCGATGGCGTTTTGCACATCGACGGCGGTGATGCCGAGATTGGCGAGCTTGTCGGGATCGAGCCAGACGCGCATCGAATAGCGCCGCTCGCCGAAGATCTGCACGTCGCCGACGCCGGGCAGCCGCTTCAGCGGGTCGACCACCTGCAGATAGGCAAGGTTGCTCAGCGCCACCGGATCGACCGAACTGTCGGGCGAAGTCAGGTTGACGATCAGGACGAAGTTCGGATTCTGCTTCTTGATCGTCACGCCGCCCTGGTTGACGATCGCCGGCAGCGACGAGGCGGCCTGCGAGACGCGGTTCTGCACGTCGACGGCGGCGGTGCTCAGCGAATAGCCGACATCGAAGGTGATGGTGATGGTCGAGGAGCCGTCATTGGAACTCGTCGACGACATGTAGGTCATGCCCTGCACGCCGTTGATCTGCTGCTCCAGCGGCGTCGTCACCGTGTCGGCCACCACTTGTGCGCTGGCGCCCGGATAATGGGCGCTGACCACGACCTGCGGCGGCGTGATGTCGGGAAACTGCGAGACGGGCAGCAGGAAATAACAAATCGACCCGGCGAGCACCATGATGATGGCGATCGCCGAGGCGAAGATCGGACGGTGAATGAAAAAGTTTACCACGACACGCACGCCTCTCCGGCTGCTGTTGCCCGCCCGAAGGCGCTGGCAACCCTGGACAGCCTTTGGCCGCGCTTGTCACCGAGGCCGTCCCGCGAACGCAGCAACGGCACCTCGCCACGCTGCGTATCGGCGAGCGAGCGCAACATCGTCTCGAAGGCGCGCGGGTCGACGCCATCGGCTTTCATGACCAGCCGGATCATCGGATCCCGGACGGCTTCATCTATGGTAAGATCGCGGCGCTGTGGCATGGCCGGCTCCTTGTCTGTCGATTCGCAGCCCGTGCTCGCGAACCGTTTTCATCTCTTCACCGGCCGAGGCCGCATGATTGGCAGTTTCTCGCCCCTCTCGTCTGGCAGGGCCGTTCACGGCCTTGTTATTGACGGTGGACGATATAGGTGTTACCAGTAAGTAACATTCTGGAAGTTACAGACCGGTAACACCCTAGTCAAGAGGTGGCCGAGGGTTTTTTGGAAACGAAAGGAGATCATGATGGCAGACGGCATCGTGGAGCGCTCTCGTCCCCGGGATCGGATCCTGGAGACGGCACGCGACATGTTCCACAAGCATGGCATCAAGGGCGTCGGCGTCGACGCCATCACCGAAGCTGCCGGCACGAACAAGATGACGCTCTATCGTCACTTCGAATCCAAGGACGAACTGATCGTCGAATGCCTGCGCGCCAATGCGGCCAAGGCCGGCGCTATGTGGGAAGCATTCGAGGCCGAATTCCCTGGTGACAAGCTTGCCCAACTGCATGCCTGGGTTCGCAAGGCGGCTGCCATGCTCAATGCGGACGGCCGCGGCTGCGACATGGCCAACGCCGCCGCTGAGCTGACCGAGCCGGACCATCCGGCCAGGCTGGTGATCAAGGAGCTCAAGGAAGCCCAGCGCGCGCGCCTTGTGACGCTATGTCGGGATGCCGGCATTGGTCAGGCCGAACTGCTCGCCGATACGCTGTCGCTGTTGTTCGAGGGCGCGCGTGTCAGCGTGCAGACCGTGGGTACCGAAGGTCCGAGCACCCAGTTCGTGCGCATGGCCGAAGGGCTGATCGTTTCGTTCCGGGGCGCTGCCGCCGGTTGAGATTCGCCACGATTGTTGGCGGGTTACGGCTCTATGACGGAGGGCCGCGTACGCCGTTGACCCAGGCGGTATGGAAACTCCGGCGGCCAAACGAAAAAAGCCCGCTGCCGGGAGGAGGTGGCAGCGGGCTCGATTTTCGAATGTGGCGCGGGAGGAGGTGCACCCCATTCAGCGTCGGCATCGCATCTGGGAGGAGTAGATGGCCGACAACCAGAACCTACGAGTTGCCCAACGATTCGGCAACAAAGAAACTTGCATAGCTGCTGTGCAGATTTGCCGTGCCAATTATCATACAAATCCGGCAACAGGCATTTTTGCAGGCCGCCTGCTTCACTGCACCGGCACGTTTTCCCTGAAGATCAAGCGCGGTTCGATGAACTTGCGCGTCAGATAGGGTGCGGAGGAGGCAATCGAGCCGAGCAGGCGAATGACCGACTGCTCGGCGATCAGCCGCGCATTCTGGTCGATGACGACATCGGCGAGATCGTCGACGAGATGACCGCGCGTGTCCTTGGTCAGGTCGTGGCAGATGAACACCGGCTTGCGGTTCGGCCTGGCCTCGCGGATCGCCTTTGCAACGCCCGAATGTCCAGCTCCGACGCAATAGATGCCGAGCAACTCTGGCTCGTCGTGCAGTGCCTTCATGGTCTCGGTGTAGCTGGCATCGGGCTCGTCGTTGATCTCGACGGCGCTGCTGACGGTCAGATTGGGAAACTCCTCATTGAGCACCGAGCGGAAACCCATCTCGCGTTCCTCGTGGCCGCGATAGGAACGTGAGCCGACGACCATCGCCAGATGGCCGGTGCGGCCGCCAAGGAAGCGTCCCATCAGCAGCGCCGCCGTTCGTCCCGCCACCCGGTTGTCGATGCCGACATAGGCCGCGCGCGGTGCCGTCGGAACATCGGACACCAGCGTCACCACACGCATGCCGGCTTCGACGATGTCGCGCAGGATGTTGCGCGTACGCGGATGATCGACAGCGATCACGCCAACGCCATTGGCCCTGAGCGACAGGTTTTCGACAGCGCTCTGCAGCGCGTTCGGCGAGATACCGGCGAGATTGTGGATCCGGCACGAGGCGACAAGCGGCAGACGCGCGGCGTAGTCCTCGATATGCCCGGCGAGATCGCGCATGAAGGCATTGCTGCCGATCGGCAGCAGGAATTCGAGGTGGGCGGGCCGCGAGGGCAGCGTCACCTGATCGGCGACCGGCAGGTAGCCGAGTTGCTTGGCCGCCTCCATGACGCGCTGGCGGTTGGCCGCACTCGCGCCCGGCCGGTTGTTCAGCACCCTGTCGACCGTTGCGGTCGACAGCCCGCAATTGCGGGCGATATCCGAGACGGTGGCTTTCATGCCGCTACCCACAGCCCGCATTGCGGGCAATATCCGAGACGGTGGCTTTCATGCCGCTACCTATGCGCCCTGCGATGCCGCGCCAGACAAGCGATGCGATCTGAGGCAGCGGTGATTGCCGCCATCACCCGACAGTCAGTGCGACGGCTTGCCATCGGTGATGGCATCGCGGATTTCCTTGTCCGACATGCCGGTGATGATCCGCTCTACCTCCGCCACGCTGGTCGTCTTCGGGTCGATGTCGTCGGCGACCACCTTGCCCCGGCGCATGACGACGATGCGGTCGACCACCTGGAAGACATGGTGGATGTTGTGGGCGATGAAAATGCAGGAGTGACCGGAATCGCGGGCGCTGCGCACGAAACTCAGCACGCCCTGTGTTTCGGCGACGCCGAGATTGTTGGTCGGCTCGTCGAGGATGATCAGGTCGCTGTCGAAATGCATGGCGCGCGCGATCGCCACCGCCTGACGCTCGCCGCCGGAAAGCGAACCGATCGGCGTCGTCGGCGGGATGTTCTTCGTGATGCCGACCTGCTTGAGCAAATCGCGGGCAACCGTGTTCATCGCCTCCTGGTCCATCCGGTTGAGGAAGCGCGGCGGCTTGATCGGCTCGCGCCCGAGGAACAGATTGCGGGCGATCGACAGTTGCGTGACCAGTGCGGAGTCCTGGTAGATCGTCTCGATGCCATGGGCGATGGCGTCGCTGGTGCTGCGCAGGCTCACCTTCTTGCCACGGATGAAGATATCGCCGCTGGTCAGCGGAACGGCACCCGAAAGCACCTTGATCAGCGTCGACTTGCCGGCGCCATTGTCGCCAAGCAAGCCGACGATCTCCCGTTCATTGACATGGAAATTGGCATCCTCCAGCGCCTGCACGCGGCCGTAGGACTTGCGGATGTTCGTCATGCGGATCAGTGGCTCGGCCATGGTTCAAGTCCCCGCCTGATGCCGGCGTTCCAGCCATGAATGCAGTGCCATCATGCCGAGGATGATGGCACCGATGAAGATGTTATAGGCAAGACCAGGCACGCCGATCAGCACGATGCCGTTGCGCATCACACGCAGGATCAGGATGCCGAGCACGGTGCCGATGATCGTGCCGCGCCCGCCGGTAAGTGCGGTACCGCCGATCACCACCATGGCGATGACTTCCAACTCATAGCCGGTACCGCTGTTGGGGTTGGCGGCGGACGTGCGCAACGAAGAGATGACGCCGGCAAGCGAGGCCATGACCGACGACAGCACGAACAGGCCGATCTTGACCCCGCTGACATTGACGCCGCGCGCCCGCGCCGCGCTCGGGTTGCCGCCGGCCGCCTGGATCCAGTTGCCGGTGCGGCTTTGCGTCAGTACGTAGCCGAGCGCGATCGCCGCGGCGATGAACCAGAACAGTGACATGTAGATGCGGAACGGGCCGATGAAGAAGTCGCCGACCAGCGCTTCCGCCAGCCAACTGCCCTCCGCACTCCAGGTGCGCTGGGGAAAACCGTCGGTGACGAAAAGGGCGGTGCCGCGCACCACCAGCAGCATGCCGAGCGTCACCAGGAAGGATGGGATCTTGAGCTGCGTCACGAACCAGCCATTGACCAGCCCGATGAAGGCGGCGACCAGCAGCGCGGCGACAAAGCCGGCTTCGAGCGAGGTCAGGCCGCTGTTGAACAGGGTCCACATCAAGACCGGCGAGAAGCCGAACAGGGAGCCGACCGAGAGGTCGAACTCGCCGGACGTCATCAACAGCGTCATCGCCAGCGCGATCAGGCCGAGCTCGACCGTGAAAGCCAGCGTGTTGGAGATGTTCTGCGGCGACAGGAAGTCGTGGTTGAAACTCCAGAAAACGGCGATCTCGACGACGAGCAGCACGAAAGGGCCGAATTCCGGCCGTGCGATCAGGCGTGGGACGAGCGAATGATTTTCCACAGGCAATCCGCGACATGAGTGGAAGGCTGAGCGTTGCACATCGCGTGCGAAGGGCTCGGCGAAATGGAGAGCCAGTCGCGACCGTTGGGCGGCCGCGACTGTTGAGATTGGATGTTACTTGCCGGACAGGATGTCGTCGTAGATCTGCGCGGTGTCTTTTTCATAGAGCGCGCCGGTGATGACGTTGAAGCCCGGAGGAATGCCGCCGGCGGCCATATTGGCCAGCGAAAGCGCGACATAGCTGGTCGCCTGCGGGTCCTGCCACTGGCCGGCATTGACATAGCCGTTCAGCACTTCCTGGGTGGTGTCGAGCGAATTGCCCCAGCCGACGACCGGGATTTCGCCCGGCTTGATGCCGACCTGGTCGAACACCCGCTTGATCGAGCCGGTGACGAGGTCGCCTAGGCCGATGATCGCCTTGACCTTGGCCTTGTTCGCCGTGAGGTAGTCGACCATGCGGTTGATCACTTCAGCCTGATCAAGCGTCGCTTCCGTGATTTCATACGTGATGCCGAGCGGCTCGAAGACGCTCTTGATGCCTTCCTCTTCCTGCACGCCATAGGTGGCGCCGGGGATTTCGACCGGCATCCAGACGAAGTCGCCCTTCTTCACCAGGCCCTTGTCGACCAGATACTGTGCCCAATGCTTGCCGAAGGTGACATTGTCGCCGCCGACATAGGCGTTGAAATCGGCTTTCGGATCAGGCGTGTTGAAATTGATGATCGGCACTTTCGCCGCACGCGCTTCCTTGACGATCTCGATCAGGCTGCCCGGATCGGGGCTCGTGGTGACGATGCCATCGGCCTTGGCGGAGAGGGCGGCGCGAACCGCTTCCTGCTGCGAGGCGACATCGCCGTTGTGGAACGAGGTGTTGACCGTGTTGCCGGTGTCCTTGGCCCACTGCTTGGCGCCGGCCAGGAAGTAGGTCCAGACCGGATCGGCCGGACCGCCATGCGAAATCCAGTAGAACGTCTTGGCCTGTGCCGCTGCTGGTACCACCATCAGCGCCACCAACAGGCCGTATAGAACGCGTCTTAGCCGTGTCAGCATTTGATTTCCTCCCGTTTGTAGATCGTCAGTTCAAAATCCGTCCCTTGTTTTGCGTCTTTTGCCAGCGCCGATCGGATGCGTCAGAGCATCCCCTTTTTCGACGGATGGCAAGCCTCCATCTGCCAGGCCTCCATCTGCAGGTGTAGTGGGCGCCTGACGGGGCGTCATCAGCCGTCCCATCAGATTGCATCAGTTGAGGTGATTTTCCGACTGTCGGATAATTGGTGTCGAGGCTAGCCGAGCAGATAGTCCTCGTCATGGTCGGCGCGCAGGTTGCTCCACAGCCGATCGGCCGCCAGGCGAGCAAGGCGATTTGTTCCGTTAGGTATCCGACAAATGCAGATGCTCGGGCACTCGCAGCATTTCGGCATTGGTGAGTCTTCCGCTGGTGAACTCTAGTCGGAGCCCCTCGCAGTATCCGATGGCTTCTCCCTCGATAGGACGTTTGCTGGCCATCAGGAACGCGACAACGCCGAGATCGATGATCCCACCGTGCGTCACCAATAAGCCCGTCGCTTCGTTGGGAACTCGGGCAGCTATGCTCGTCCACAGTCGCACTTGGGTGTTAGCAAATGCAATGCAGTCTACGTCCGATCGGAGTACACGTTCTACCTCCGCCAACGGGCTCGGCCACGAGATCGTTTCGAGTATATTTTTGGGAAGAATTCCAAGTTCGGCAATCAACTCATTTACTTCGAAACCCATCGCAATTGCGGTTTCGATTGCCCGTGGAATTTCGCTTGTGACAACAAGTTCATAAGAGTCAGCCCCTTGGGCTACAAACCGCGCTAGTTCGATTCCTTCTCGAGAAAGGTGCGCGCCAGGCTTGCGCCTCATGGTGTGCCGGCGAACATCAAGTATCGTCATTGGATTCCAGTCCGACGAGGTCACGAGTAATAAGGCGCCAACATTGCGTTGATGGTGGCCCTGGGCCAAGGCTTGGCTAAATAAGATCGGCCTTCGCCAGCTCCCGCATCAGATGGCTGGCGCCGTAGGTCCAGTGCGGGCAGTCTGGCGACAGCTGCACGCGGTTGACCAGCGCGCCGAATTTTTCCGACGAGATGGTGACGATGTCGCCGACCTTGTGGGTAAAACCCTTGCCCTTCTCGCCGCGATCCTTGGACGGAACGAACATGGTGCCGAGATAGAGCGCCAGCCCGTCCGGATACTGGTGGTGCGGCCCCATGGCCGCGGCGACCAGTTCCTCCGGCGAGCGGCTGATCTCGGCCATCGAGCTTGCGCCCTCCAGCGAGAACCCGTCCTCGCCCTCGACTTTCAGGCGCACGACGGCACGCTTGACGTCATCGATGGAGAATTTCTCGTCGAACAGGCGGATGAAGGGGCCAAGTGAGGCCGAGGCATTGTTATCCTTGGCCTTGCCGAGCAGCAGCGCCGAACGCCCTTCGACGTCGCGCAGATTGACGTCGTTGCCGATAGTGGCGCCGACGATCCTGCCGCTGGAGGCGGCGATCATGGCGATCTCGGGTTCCGGATTGTTCCAGGTCGACACCGGGTGCAGCCCGACATCGGCGCCGAAGCCCACCGAGGCCATCGGCTGGCACTTGGTGAAGATCTCGGCATCGGGGCCGATGCCCACTTCCAGATATTGCGACCAGGCGCCGCGCGAAATCAGCTTGGCCTTGATCTCCATCGCTTCGGGCGAACCGGGCTTCAGCTTCGACAGGTCGTGGCCGATCAGTCCGGCAATGTCGGCGCGGATGGCATCGGCTTTTTCAGCCGAACCACGCGCCTGTTCCTCGATCACCCGTTCCAGCAGGCTGACGACGAAGGTGACGCCCGATGCCTTGACCGCCTGCAGGTCGACCGGGGAGAGCAGGTAGGGTTTTGCTGGATCGCGCCCGGTTTCAAAACTGTTGGCGGCGATGTCATCGAGCGAACCGATCGGTCTGCCTTCGGCCGAGCGGACATGCCCAGCCGGGTCGGCCATCTCGCAAAGGTCGCGCATGGTCGGTGCCGTACGCGAGGTGATGTCGAAGACCGTGCCATCGCGAACCGTGACGACCAGCGGGTATGCAGCACCGCTGCTTCTGGCGCGTCCGACAAAAAGGCCCTCGCTGGGCAGGTGGGTCGGGTTCGTCATGGCGCTCTGTCCTCTTAGTGATCGGCAATGTGGTGAAGTGATCGACAATGTGGGCTAGCCGGATCGGCGTGGCACTTTCACCGGATTCCCGTCAAAGGTCTATCCCGTCGCAGGCGATCGGAACTCTGGGTCTCCGGTCGTCTCGGCGGCAGTCCACAGGCGAAAGCCATGGTGCTCTTTCAAAATTGTGAAATTCTGACTAGGATTTTCACCAATCGCAGCGCATTCAGGTGACCCTTGGCGACAGCATTCTCCGATCCCATCTGGCGCAGGCCGCAGGCAGCTTCCACGTTTCAATCGCTTCCCAATGGCGAACGGGTCGATCTCGCCATCATTGGCGGTGGCATCATGGGCTTGTCGACTGCCTTGCATGCCGCCCGGCTTGGCCTGTCGGTGCAGGTGCTGGACGCCGGCGAGATCGGCCAGGGCGCATCAGGCTTGAATGGCGGCCAGGTCATTCCCGGCCTGAAATACGATCCGGAATGGTTGCTGGAGCATTTTGGCCCGGAGCGCGGCGAGGCGCTTGTCAATTTCGCGGCGTCGACCGCCAACGCGGTGTTCGAGCTGATCCGCGACGAGAATCTGGCGGTGCCGTTCGTTCGAAATGGCTGGATCCAGGCGGCGCACACCGAGGCCGCGCTGAAGGCGGCGACGAACCGCGACCGGCAATGGCACGCGCGCGGTGCCGACGTCCGGTTGCTGAACGCAGCGGAGACCGCAGCCAGGACTGGCGCACAGGGTTATCTCGGCGGCTGGCTCGACCGCCGCGCCGGTGTGATCGATCCGCTCGCCTACACGTCTGAACTTGCCCGGGTCGGGACCGCGACTGGCGTGAGGATAGCAGAGCGCCAAAGGGTCGTGCGGCTCGCCAATGCCGC
The DNA here is from genome assembly GCF_003998745.1 of Mesorhizobium sp. M7A.F.Ca.US.014.04.1.1. Lineage (NCBI taxonomy): Bacteria > Pseudomonadati > Pseudomonadota > Alphaproteobacteria > Hyphomicrobiales > Phyllobacteriaceae > Mesorhizobium > Mesorhizobium sp. M7A.F.Ca.US.014.04.1.1. The sequence goes on from NZ_RZRW01000121.1 coordinate 10,365, forward strand.
CGGTGTTTGGCGTATTTTGATCGAAAATGGCCTGGAATTGCAGGCAAAGGCGGTCGTGCTGGCGACAAACGCCTATACGGACGGTCTGATCCCCGGTCTCGCCCAGACGATCGTGCCGCTGCATTCCTTTCAGATCGCCACAGCGCCGCTGCCGTCCAATCTGGCGGCCACGATCCTGCCGGAAGGGCAGGCGGTGTCGGACTCCAGGCGCATCCTCGTCTACTACCGCAAGAGCGCCGACGGCCGGCTGGTGCTTGGCGGACGGGGCCGCATGGCGCTGCCGACGAGCGCCGGCGACTGGGCGCATCTCGAGCGTGCGCTGGTACGGCTCTATCCCTCGCTGTCCGGCGTTCCCATCGAGAAGCGCTGGTTCGGCCGGGTTGCGATGACGCCGGACCACCTGCCGCACATCCACGAGCCGGAGAAAGGCCTGCTCGCCGTGGTCGGCTGCCAGGGTCGTGGTGTCGGCCTGATGACTGCGCTTGGCGAGCGCATCGCCGGCTACCTCCAAAGTGGCGACGCCAGGCAATTGCCTTTCCCGGTCTCGCCGATCCGGCCGATCCCGTTTCACGCCTTCCGCCAGGTCGGCGTCGCCGCGACCATCGCCTGGTATCGCCTGCTCGATGCGTTGGAGCGCTGACCAGGGCGCTTTATCTCCTTGGAGTTCCGTTAGGGGATTCTGCTTGACAGTTTCATGGATATGAAAAACTCTAGGCCAATTTCAAATTTCCAATAGGCAGGTCGATGTCGACCCTAGTTGCAACATCAGCGCCAGAGGCCCGGTCTTCCCAGGGCTTCCGGGTCGCCATGCTGCTGCCGGGCGCGCTGGTCACCTTCCTGCTGATCCTGTTTGCGCTTGGCCTCGTGCTTTTCCTCGCCTTCCGCGGCAATGACGGTTCGCTGCTCGGCGCCGGTTTCACCGTCGCGAACTTCGTCACCGTGGTGTCCGATCCGCTGTACTGGACGGTGACGCTGCGCTCGCTGATCATTGCCGCTCTGGTCACGCTGGCGACGGTCGTCACTGCCTATCCCGTCGCCTACTACCTTGCCTTCCATACCGGCCGGCGGCGCGGCCTGCTGCTGTTCCTGGTGACGCTGCCGTTCTGGACCAGCTATCTCCTGCGCGTCTTCGCCTGGAAGATCGTGCTCGCCTACAATGGCGTTTTGAACTCGGCGCTGATCGAAAGCGGCATCTGGTCCGAGCCGACATTGGCCTTTCTCAACACGCCGGCCGCCGTCGTCGTCACGCTGGCGCACGCCTATGCGCCTTTCGCCATCCTGCCGATCTACGTGGCGCTGGACACCATCCCGAAATCGCTGATCGAGGCCGCTTCCGATCTCGGCGCGCGGCCATTCACCTCTTTCCGCCGGATCGTGCTGCCCAATTCGATGCCGGGCGTGCTGGCGGCAGCCCTCGTCGTCTTCGTGCCGACGGTCGGCGACTATGTCACGCCGGCGCTCGTCGGCGGCCCGGCCAGCACCATGATCGGCACGCTGATCCAGGCGCAATTCGGCAAGGCCAATGACTGGCCGTTTGGCGCAGCACTCTCCGTCGCCGTCATGCTGGTCATCCTGTGCGTGGTGCTGGTCGCGCGCTTCGCCGACCGCAGATTTGGCAGCCGCACATGAGCACTGCACGCACGCACGGAGGTGGCCGCTGGCTCGGCATGTATATCGCCGCCTATCTGGTCTTTCTCTATCTGCCGGTGCTGCTGATCCCGCTGTTTTCCTTCAACAACTCGATCCAGGCAGCGTTTCCGCTGCAAGGTTTTACCTTGCAATGGTACGCGACGCTGTTCGGCAATTCGGCGCTGACCGGTGCACTCTTGAACAGCCTCGCCATCGGCGCCTTCGCCGCCACGGGTGCGACGCTGTGCGGCATAACCGTATCCTACATGGACCTCTACGGCCGCTCGCCGCTGGCCGCCACCATCAGCGCCATCGCAAGGCTGCCGATCCTGATCCCGGGCGTCATCGTCGGCATATCGCTGCTGATCCTCATCAACCTCGTTGGTCTGGGG
>NZ_RZRW01001210.1:0-839 GCF_003998745.1 Mesorhizobium sp. M7A.F.Ca.US.014.04.1.1
CGACAATGTCGGAAATTTGGGAACCGCATTGAGCGCCCAGTTCAGCGAGACAGTGAGCCAATGAGGCAGCGTTTGAGCGAAATCGGATCCGATGAACGTGTCGCGCGAGATCACCAGGTAGGCGAGCATATAAGCGACGAAAAATTCCGGGAATGAAATGGTTGTCAGTGTCGCGACATTCACCAGCCGGTCGAACCAGCCGTTGCGGTACAGCGCAGCCAGAATGCCAAGCCCCAAGGCCAGGGGAACGGCTATCAGCGCCGTCACCGCTGCAAGGAACATCGTGTTGTAGAGGCGGGGTGCGATGATCTCGGCCACGGTACGCCGATATCCGGTGCGGCTCGCAAACGAAGAGCCGAAATCGCCATGGAGCATCTGGGCGATCCAAGCGAAGTAGCGCTCGACAGGCGGACGATCGATGCCGATCTCCCGCTGAAACGCGGCGACCGTTTCGGGCGTCGCCGACTGCCCGAGCGTGGCCTTGGCGAAGTCGCCTGGGAGCATCGCGATCGCAGAGAAGATGATGATGGACACGATAAACAAAGTGACCAGACCGAGGCCAAGGCGCTGCAGGACCGTTCTTGCGACGGGGTTCATGTGCGTGGCGTTTCCTGGGCGGCAACCCTGCACTCGGAGCCAGCTGACCGGAGCCTCAAAACCATCGCGGCTCCGGCCCGCCATCTCATGCCGTGGCGATCCACCAGCGTTCGGCCATTTTCAGTCCATCGTTCTCCCAGTTGGGCGCCACATCACCGTGTGCGAGCTTTTTGGATTGGGCGCTGACGAAATTGTTGAAGACCAGCACGATGCTGCCGCCGTCATCGTGGGTTAGTTGCTGC
>NZ_RZRW01001211.1:0-834 GCF_003998745.1 Mesorhizobium sp. M7A.F.Ca.US.014.04.1.1
GCGCGCAATGCACCGCCGGCGAACCCGCCGCTGGCCGGGGATATCCAGACACCCGCCGGCGAACCGGTCAGCGGCGACATCGTGCTGCCGGTCGGGGCCAAGGTGGTCAGCCAGTCGCTGTCCGGCAACCGTGTCTCGATCGACGCCGAGCTTGCCGACGGCAGCCGCACGATCTTCGTCTACGACATCACTGAGCGACGCCTGATCGGCCGCTTTGCGATCCGCAACAAGTGACCGAGCCGCAACGATGAACGGCAGCAGGCCCATGAGCAAGCCTCGGGGATGAGCGGGTTCGCCGAACATCGTCGCGTCGCCACGGTCGCCCTGGTCGTCGCCAATTATGACGAGGCGATTGCCTGGTATGTCGAGAGGCTGGGTTTCCTGCTCGTCGAAAATGTCGATCTCGGCGGCGGCAAGCGCTGGGTCACAGTGGCGCCGGCCAACGGGCAGGGCGCCAGGCTGCTGCTGGCCGAGGCTTCCGACGAGGCGCAAAGCAAAAGTATCGGCGATCAGACCGGCGGGCGTGTCTTCCTGTTCCTGGAAACCGACGACTTTGCCCGCGACCACGCGGCGATGCTGGAGAAGGGCGTCGAATTCCGCGAAGCACCGCGCTTCGAGCCCTACGGCACGGTGGCGGTTTTCGCCGATCTGCATGGCAATCTCTGGGATCTGATCGAACCGAAACGATAGGCTGACGGCCGGCTTTTCCTCGACCGGGGAAAGCGGCCTAACCCCAGTTGCTTTTTCCCAGCGCTCAGCCTATATCGCCGGTTCTTGAACGCGCCCATCGTCTAGCGGTCAGGACACCGCCCTCTCACGGCGGGAACACAGGTG
>NZ_RZRW01001212.1:0-829 GCF_003998745.1 Mesorhizobium sp. M7A.F.Ca.US.014.04.1.1
GGCTGGAACGAGCATGCCGATATGACCCACCGCCACGGATACTTGCGCATCCCGCTGCTCATGCTTTTCGCGATTTTGAGCACGATCGACGTTCGCGCCGCGGTCGAACAGAACGCCTCATTACAGCCGCGCAACCGGCTGGCGATCGTCATCGGCAACACGAACTACCAGAGCAAGCGTCTCGAGCACCTCGCCAACGCGGTCAACGATGCGACGAAACTGTCCGACAGCCTGAAGCGGCTGAACTTTGAGGTTCTGACTGGAACCGATCTTACCGCCGATGGCTTCGTCAAGCTTTTCCATGACGCCGAGGCGAAGCTGCCCGAAAGCAGCGCCGTGCTGATCTTCTACGCCGGCCACGGCATGCAGCTGCAGGGCGAAAACTACCTGCTACCAATCGATACGCCCGATCCGGAAAACCTGGACAAGCTGACGGCGCACGCCGTCAAGCTGAATGATGTGATCGCCAAATTCGCCAGTCGCGGCCGTCAGACCTTCATCTTCCTTGATGCCTGCCGCAACAATCCGCTGGGCAGCGGCGCCAACATCTCCAACGGTCTGGCGCAGGTCGAGGTCGGCGAAAACACGTTTGTCGCCTTCGCCACCCAGCCCGGCAACGTCACCGTCGACGGAACAGGCGAAAACAGCCCGTTCACCACTGCGCTTCTAAAAAACGTCGAAATTCCTGGCTTGAGCATTTCGGACATGATGATCCGCGTCCGCAATGAGACCGAGGCGCTCACCGTCGGCCGCCAGGTGCCGTGGGATCAGTCGAACCTGCGTGAACAATTCTATTTCACCGAACAGCAGATGCTCGATCCGGCGAAGT
>NZ_RZRW01001213.1:0-829 GCF_003998745.1 Mesorhizobium sp. M7A.F.Ca.US.014.04.1.1
GGGCGTGGCGGGCGAGTTGGTCATCCGCGGCCCGCATGTCATGCAGGGCTATTGGCGCAACGACGTGGCCACGGAGCAGATGCTGCGTCCCGGGCCGCATCCCTGGGAAAAGCGGCTCCACACCGGTGACCTGTTCCGGACGGACGAGGACGGCTTCCTTTATTTCGTTGGCCGCAAGGACGACATCATCAAGACGCGCGGCGAAAAGGTCGCCCCGAAGGAAGTCGAAACTGTGCTGCACGCCCATCCAGGCATCGTGGAAGCCGTGGTGACCGGCGTGCCGGATCCGGTGCTCGGCCACGCCATTGCCGCTCTCGTCGTTCTCTCGGACGAGACCCTGAGCGAGCGGGACATCATTCGCTACTGCGCCGTTCATCTCGAGGATTTCATGGTGCCGAAGCTCATCGAGTTCCGCCGCGAGTTGCCGAAGACCGATACCGGAAAGGTCAGCCGAAGGCTGGCGGCCGAAACGTTGGGGACTGCACAATGAATCTCTCCCTCGCCCCGAGCCGTCCCGCCTTCTCGGCCGACGCGCTGACGCTCGACAACGCAGCGGAAACCGATCGCATCGTCGCCGGGTTGCGCGAGCAGCTACGCGGCATGCGCAAGCGCGGGCTCGTGCTCGGCCTCTCTGGCGGCATCGATTCCAGCGTCTCGGTCGCGCTCGCCGCCCGCGCCGTCGGCGCGAAGAACGTCTTCTGCCTGTTCATGCCGGAAAGCGACTCCGATCCCGACAGCCTCCGCCTCGGCCGGCTGGCCGCCGAAACCTTTGGCGTCGAAGCGATCGTGGAGGATATCGGCCCGACGCTGCACGCGATGGGTTGTTATC
>NZ_RZRW01001214.1:0-770 GCF_003998745.1 Mesorhizobium sp. M7A.F.Ca.US.014.04.1.1
TCACCCGACAGCTTGTCGAAAGCTAACGCACCGGGCATTCGACGCAGCCATCGCTACCGGCGATCTGAGCGTCGCGGTATACAGTTTTGACATCCTGAATGCGAACCTTATAGCTGCGGGCGAACCGCTCGCGGATGCACAGGTGCAGGCCGAAGTCGGGCTTGAATTCTCCCGGAAGACGCATTTCGCACACCAAATCAGTGTGCAGGAAACGGAACTCGCCTTGGTAAAGACCCTGCGTGGCTTGACTAAAAAGTTCGGTTGTCTTGACGGCGAGCACTACAGTGAAGCTTTCATGGAGCAGCAACACACACCCCATCCGGCAGTATACTGGATTCGAAAACTCCAAGCCCGCTTTTTTGCTGGAGACTATAGATCCGCCCTTGATGCCGCGATGAACGCACAGACAAAGCTGTGGACGGTGGCAGGGTTTTTCGAAGAGGCCGAGTATCACTTCTATGTTGCGCTGTCGCTTGCGGCAAGCGCGACCGCAGTTCCGGCCGGGGATGCCGTTTCGCCAACGTTGGGGCGGCCTGTGGCCTCCTCGGCGTACTCTCCACATCTACTTGAGACACTGGAGTTTCACCATCGGAAGCTCGAAGCGTGGGTGGCGAACTGCCGCGAGACCTTCGAAAATCGTGCCGCATTGATAAGCGCGGAGATTGCCCGGTTAAAAGGTTTAGACCTGGATGCTCAACGCCTATACGAGCAATCGATCCACTCGTCGCGCGCAAATGGCTTTCTTCATAACGAGGCGATCGCCTATGAAC
>NZ_RZRW01001215.1:0-828 GCF_003998745.1 Mesorhizobium sp. M7A.F.Ca.US.014.04.1.1
TGTCTTTCTTGTCGAAGCTGAAATCGGCCCTTGTCGGCGCCGCTGCCGCGGCCTTCTTGTCAACGGCGGCCCTAGCTGCCGATGAACCCACGGTCGGCGTTGTCGTGCCGACCCTGGATGCGCAATTCTGGAATAGCTATGTCGCTTTCATGAAGAAGGGAGCGGATGAGCTTGGTGTGAAGCTCGTTGTCCTCAATGCCGACAACAAGCCTGACCAGATGGTCAAGTCGCTTGAGGACCTGGTGGCCCAGAAGGTCGACGGCATTGTTTTCACGCCCTATTGGGCCACTGCCGCTCGCGGCCTTACCTTGGCCAAGGAAGCCGAGATACCGGTCATCCTCACCGACAGTTATCCGGATTTTTCGCCTCAAACCGAGCGTTTCCCGAATTACATTGCCTTTATCGGGCCGAGCGATGAGGACGCCGGATACCAAATGGCCAAGGCGCTGTTCGCCGCCATCAAGCCGGGGCCTGATGGCAAGAAAGTGATCGGCGTGGTGAACGGCACCGCCGGCACCTCGGTCGCCATTGATCGCCGCAAGGGGCTGGAAGACGCTCTCAAGGAAGCGCCCGATGTGCGCGTCGCCGGCGAAGTCGATGGCAATTTCGTCCGTGATACGTCCCAGACCGCATGTGAATCCCTCTTCCAGGGCAACCCGGACATCACCGGCGTCTGGGCCGCGAATGGCGGCACCGCGACCGGCGTGATGGCTGCGCTCAAGAACCATGGGAAAGCGCCCGGCAAGGACGTTATGGTCGTCGGAATGGATCTCAACCCCGAGAATGTCGATGCGGTAAAGTCCGGCGACCTGCTTTTCGATATTGGCG
>NZ_RZRW01001216.1:0-827 GCF_003998745.1 Mesorhizobium sp. M7A.F.Ca.US.014.04.1.1
CGGGTCTTGACCGCAATACGGCCGTGGCCGCGTAAAAGCTTTGCCCGCTCAAGCAATCCGGCTGTTCCTTCGATGCCTTCCAGCGCAATGGTCCGGCCACCGATGGCGATCGCGGCCTGGCCGATGTCCAGCGCCCCGATGGCCTTTGCTGCGTCAAGGCCTGCCTCGATGTCACGCCAGTCCGACTTTTGTGGCGCGGCGTTGGTCAGGACGCCTTCGGCGGCGACAAGGCTCGGCACGATTTCATGCGCTCCCACAACCTTTATTCCACGGGCTTCGAGGCCCCTCGCCAAGACCTTCAGCAGGCCATCGTCGCCACGCGCGAGCGCCATGACGACCAGCGGAATTACCGCGAGCAGGCTGAGACTGGGGCGCAGCGCAAGCAATCGCGGCCGGCGCTTGATCTCGCCTGCAAGCACCAGATGGGTGATCCGGTGCCGCCGTAGCAATGGGACCAGCGAGCCTATACCTTCCAGAGCGAGGCTTTCGTGATCGTATCGGGAGAGCTCCGCGATGCGGTCGACCTCGCCTTCCATCAGGATGACGAAGGGCGGATAGCCTTGTTCAGCCGAACCGGCCGCGACTTCGACCGGCAGACTGCCGCCGCCGGCAATGATGCCGACCCTGGAGCCCGGCGGAAGATCAAGACGCGCTGCCGCTGTCTCAGTCTTCGTCATCGACATCGTCGCCATCGCCGCCCTTGAGCGACGGCACAGCATAGTGCCGCTTGCCGCGACTGGTGATGAAATCGATGATCTTCATGGCGGTCGGCGACGACGCGAACTCCGCCGTGGCGAACTCGGTGTTCTCGCCAACGGTGGGGGAAC
>NZ_RZRW01001217.1:0-824 GCF_003998745.1 Mesorhizobium sp. M7A.F.Ca.US.014.04.1.1
CGCCACAGGTTGCGTCCAGGTTTATCGATCTGATCGCAAACGGGCAGCTCGCCACCGACATCATGTCGAGCCTTGCTCGGGTGATGACCGGCTTTCTCCTCGGCGTCATCCTGGCGATCCCGGTCGGCTTCGTCATGGGCTGGTACAAGGTCGCGCGCTCGCTTATCGAGCCGTATCTGCAGTTCTTCCGCATGATCCCGCCGCTGGCCATCATTCCGCTGGCGATCGTAACGATGGGCATCGACGAGACGCCGAAGATCTTCGTCATCTTCCTGGCCTCCTTCCTGGCCGGCGTCGTCGCCACCTATCAGGGCGTCATCAGCGTCGACAAGACGATGATCAACGCCGCGCGCGTGCTCGGCGCCAAGGACATGACCATCTTCCTGCGCGTCATCATTCCCGCATCGACGCCGTTCATCCTGGTCGGCGTGCGCATCGGCCTCGGCTCGGCCTGGGCGACGCTGGTGGCCGCCGAACTGATCGCCGCGCAGACCGGCCTCGGTTTCCGCATGCAGCAGGCGCAACTCTACTACGACCTGCCGACCATCTTCGTCAGCCTGATCACCATCGGCCTTCTCGGCCTTGCCATGGATCGCATCCTTTTGGTGATCGAGCGCCGGCTGACCGTCTGGCAGGAGCGCGTGTGATGCCGCCCAAGATCGTCTTCGACAAGGTCACGCGCCGGTTCGACCTCAAGGACAATGCCTTCGTCGCGCTTGACCGGCTGTCGCTCGACATCGCCGACGGCGAATTCGTCACCGTCGTCGGTCCGTCCGGCTGCGGTAAGTCGACCGCGCTCAACCTCGCGGCCGGCCTGCTGAAGC
>NZ_RZRW01001218.1:0-821 GCF_003998745.1 Mesorhizobium sp. M7A.F.Ca.US.014.04.1.1
CGTTGAGGCTCCGCATCCGAGTCGATCAACTGCTTCTTGCCGGGTTGCTCGAGCGAAACCGCTTTGGCTTCGGACCCTATCTCAATGCGCCGAGGCTTGAGTTCCTCGGGCACTTCGCGGACCAGGTCCACTGACAGCAAGCCATTCTCGAGGTTGGCCGCCTTGACCTTTACATGGTCGGCAAGTTTGAACACCTGCTTGAAGTTGCCCGTCGCCAAGCCGCGATGAAGGACCTCCCGATTTTCCTGGTCGGGTTTCCTTTGGCCGACGACAGACAATTCGGGGCCGTTCTGCATGAGTTCGACCTCATCGAGAGCGAAGCCGGCGATAGCCATCGTAATGCGATAGTCGTTCTCGCCGGTCTTCTCGATATTGTAGGGAGGCCAGTCGGAGCGTACGCTTTTTTCGAGCATATCGAAGAGACGGTCGAAGCCGACCGTTGTGCGGTAAAGAGGGGTATAATCAGAGCTTCTCATAGCCATATCCTCCGTGAAGCAACATGGATTACGAGGCTGTCGCAGCGTCGCTGCGACGCCAGTATGTCGAGCCGAAGCCTCGACGGAAAACGATCTGGTAATCGTGTTTTTTTCCTTCAAGAGGGCGACAAAAATATTTTTGGCCGGCAGGCAGGTGCCCAAGGCGCTGCCTTGCGTGCTGGTGGCCACTGCGCGATGTTGACGCCAGGGGTGGATGCGAATCATGCGAAAAATTTTGATGTCAGGACTGCTGCTCGCGGCAGCCTTTTCCGCGAACCCGGCCCACGCGCTGGACAGCAGCGGCACGCCTGTCGTCGTGACCCCTCTTGCGTCGCGCACGGCGAC
>NZ_RZRW01001219.1:0-817 GCF_003998745.1 Mesorhizobium sp. M7A.F.Ca.US.014.04.1.1
ACCTGGTACTTGTGCAATGTGGCCGCTGTCGGAAACGACTGGCTTGATGCTGACAATGGCAGGATGGCCGGAGATGACGACCATGTCGGAAGCACCTATCGTGAGCACCTGCTCGGTGACGCCGTCGGTGTCCCCCTGTTTCAGCCTCGCCCTGAGGTTCTCCACGAGAGGCGCAGTGGTCGGGCGTATGGATTGATAGCTCGCCGGATCCACCGCCGATCCATCGGCGAATGCGTAGACTGGCGCGTCCTTCGGATCGAGAATGTAGACCTCATCGTGGCCGAAATACGTGTGCATCCAGGTGCCGAGATTGGTGTCGACCCATTTGGCATCCTGGCTCCGCAGGGCGCTGACCGCGTCGTCCCAGACGGTGACGCTCTCCTGATCGTGGGCTATTCCGCTCTCCAGCTTGGATATGATCAAGGCGACCAAGCTTTTCTGCCGCGACACGGCAACACCATCGGACTGGGTCGCCGACCACAGCAAAAGGCCTGTGGTGAGGGTCGCAACAAGCAGCGTCACGACAATGATGGGCAAAGCCGTTCGCTTGAAAAAAAGGCGACGTGTTGGTTCGCCGAAATGCCGGAGCAGCGTCATGAGGCTGCTTTACGCTAAGAAAACTGCTGGACCGTTAAAGGCGCGGCATCAGGCAAGCTGCACGTTTGAAAAGGCCAGTTCGATAACCCGGCGTTGAACTGCCAAGGAACAAATTCGCCGCGCGCGCGTTCGAGAGCGGCCTTTGCGGGGACTGAACACGAATGCTACTCGCTTTGGGGAACGCGCTCTCGACGACGGTTATGGCCGGCAGAAGTGGGGG
>NZ_RZRW01000122.1:0-12377 GCF_003998745.1 Mesorhizobium sp. M7A.F.Ca.US.014.04.1.1
GGCCAAGTGCGATCGAAGAAGTTTTCAGCGCACGGCGCCGAAGGCTGGTAGCGGTCATGACAGACTCCCATTCGGTTGATCGTCGAATTTCATTCGCCGGACCAACGCTTGCGACCCTTGCCGCTGCCTCGATCCTGTTCCCTCGGTCTTTTTCTCGCCGATTGTGCTGACAGTACTATTGCAGAAAAAAGTACGTCAATCCATAATTTGTCAAACGACCGAGGAAACTGGCCGATTGCGTCCGTTCGGGCGATCGGTCAAATCAATGCGGTCATCTCGTTTTCCGCTGGACCAGCCATGCAAGCCGCAGCCAGACGACCCCGCACCAACCATCTTGATCTGGCGCAGCGCATCCTGGATGTGGCGCGCCAGCGCGGCTTCGAGCCCGGTGCACGCTTGCCCGAGCAGCAGATCGCGTCGCTGTGCAATGTCTCGCGCACGCCGGTGCGGGCGGCACTCGGCCTGCTCGCGGAACGGGGCGTCGTGCGCTGGGAGGCGGAGTCCGGTTATCATCTGGCCATCGACCTCACCGCGCAGGCTTCGGTCGCCACGGAATTGCCCGCTGCCGAGGAGGACGAGTTGGCCGAGGCGATCCTGCGCGACCGCTCGGCGCGGCGACTGGACCAGACGGTGACCGTCGCGGGATTGATGCGGCGCTACAGTGCCGAGCGCAAGACGGTATTAAAAGCGTTGAACAAACTGACCGAAGAGAATCTGCTGGATCGTGCGCCTGGCCAGTCCTGGCTGTTTCGGCGCACGCCCGACGATCCGGAAGCGCAAGGCGACAGCTACGAGTTCCGCTTGCTGCTCGAGCCCGCGGCCATCCTGACGCCCGGCTTCAGGCTGGACGGCGCGCGGGCGGCGACGTTGCGCCAGGCTATGGAAGCGCTGGTGACGCTGCCGGACGCCGCCTTCGACACACGCGAGTTCCAGCGATTGGACATCGATTTTCACGGCATGCTCGCCGAGGGCAGCGCCAACCGCTTCATCGCCGACGCGCTCGCCGATCACCTCAGGCTGCGCCGGCTGCCGGGCATCTATGCCGGCGTCAACGTCTTCCGATTGCGGCAATCGCTGCGCGAACACCTTGTCATACTCGACCATCTTGAAAGCCTGCAGTATGAGGTGGCTGCCGATCTGCTTCGCATTCATCTGCGGCTCTCCCGCAACCAGCGACCGCAAGCGGCCAGCCGCGGGGCTCCCGCGCTGTTCGGCACGATCAGCCGGCCGGAATGACGAGGATTAATTGACGCGTAAAGCCAGCCCGACCATCGCGCTGTTTCCCGAAGCAAGCTTCGGCGCGGCGTTGAATTGCGTCGGCATCGCGCAGGCGCTGCGTGCGAAAGGCGCCCGGCCCGTCTTCATCTGCCATGCCGGTTTCTCCGGCGTCTTTGCCGACTATGGTTTCCAGGAATACCAGTTGCCAACCGACGAGCCGCTGAGCGAGAGCCAACGTCAGAGCTACTGGCAGGCTTTCGTGCGCCGGCACCTGCCGCATTTCAGGCTGAGCCCGATCGACCAGCTTGAGACCTATGTCGCTCCGACCTGGCAGGCCATCGTCGACACCGCGGTCAATGCCGAGGCGCCGCTGCGCCAATTGCTGGCACGGCTCAAGCCGGATGCCGTGGTGCTCGACAATGTCATCATGTTCCCGGCGATCGCCGCCGCCGGCTGTCCGTGGGTGCGCGTCGTCTCCTGCGCCGAGACCGAGCTGCCGGACGCCAATGTGCCGCCCTATCTGTCGGGGCTTGGCGTGGACGACCCGCAACGCGCGGCGTTCGAGGCCAGGTATCTGGCGGCTTGCGCGCCGGCGCATGACCGCTTCAACCGCTTCCGGGCGGATGCCGGACTGGGGCCGCTGCCGAAGGGTCAGTTCCTCGAGACGTCGCCCGATCTCAACCTGCTGCTGACGCCGACGATCGTGCGCCGCGAGCGTGCCGAGCCGCTCGACCCCGCGCGCTTCGTCTATCTCGAGGGCTGCGTGCGTTCTGAAGGGCCGTTCGAGGTGCCGGTGTTCCCGCGCAATGGCGGGCCGCTGGTCTATGTCAGCTTCGGCAGCCTGGGTGCCATGGATGTCGGCCTGATCGAGCGCATGCTGGTGGTGTTCGACAGGCTGCCGGCGCGCTTCATCGTCAATGCCGGCGGCCTGCGCGACGCTTACCGCGCGGTGCCGGACAATGTCTATCTCGACGCCTGGTTTCCGCAGCCCTCGGTGGTGGCGAAGTCGGATCTGTTCATCCATCACGGCGGCAACAACAGTTTTTGCGAAGCGCTGCGCTTCGGCGTGCCGTCGCTGATCATGCCCTATTGCTGGGATGGACACGACAACGCGCAACGCGCCGAAGAGACCGGCACCGGCGACCATATCGGCCGTGACGGCTGGACCGAAGGAGTGTTGGAGAAAGCCATTCTCGGCCTGCTGGCCGACGATGCCATGCGCGCCCGCCTCAAGGACAATGCAGCCCAAATGGCGCTGAAACCCGGAACGGATGCGGCCGCGCAAGCCATACTCTCTCTGATACGGATTTGAACGAAAATGCCTGACAACAACACGAACATCTCGCTCTCCAGCGGCAACGATGCCAAGGCCTGGCTGGCCCGGCACGGCATCAACGAAGTCGAGTGCCTGGTGCCCGACATGAACGGCGTCCTGCGCGGCAAGGCCTTGCCGACGGCCAAATTCCTCCAGGCGCTTGAAGACCGCGCGCTCTATCTGCCGAGCAGCGCTTTCCTGGTCAGCATCGACGGCCGCTATTCCGGCTCGATCGACGAGGGTTTTGCCTATTCGGATCCGGACATGCGCATGGTGCCTGATGTATCGACGCTCTGCCTGGCGCCGGGTGCCGCTCCCGGCAAGGCCTATGTCTTTGCCGATGCCTTCCATATGGACGGCCGGCCCTGGATGGCCTCGCCGCGCCATGTGCTCAGGGCCGTGCTCGACCTCTACGCCAAGCGCGGCTGGCGGGCGGTGGTGGCGCCCGAGGTGGAATTCTATCTCACCGCGCCCAATCCGGATCCGGACCGTCCGCTGACCGCCCCGGTCGGCGCCAATGGCCGCGCCGAGACCGTGCAGCATCCCTACGATATGGCCGGGCTCGAGGAGTTCGAGCCGGTGATCCGCCGCATTTACGATTATGCGGCGGCGGCCGGCCTGCCGCTCGACACGCTGATCCATGAGTCGGGAACCGCGCAGTTGGAGATCAACTTCCTGCATGGCGATGCGCTGCCGCTGGCCGACAAGGTGCTGCTGTTCAAGCGGCTGACGCGCCAGGCCGCGCAGCAAAGCGGCATGCACGCCACCTTCATGGCCAAGCCGATCGCCGCACAGGCCGGCAGCTCCATGCATCTGCACATGTCGGTCATCGACGAGGCCGGCAGGACTTTGTTTGCCGGCAGCGACGATGCCGACACCGCAATGTTTGGCCACTTCATCGGCGGCCTGCAGAAATATGTCCCCGAAATCATGCCGCTGTTCGCGCCCAACGTGAACTCGTTCCGCCGCATCAGGCCGAACCACAGCGCGCCGGCCAACATCGAATGGTCGCATGACAACCGCTCCTGCGGCCTGCGCGTGCCGGCCGGCGGCCGCGCCGCGCGGCGGGTGGAGAACCGGCTTCCGGGCGCGGATTCCAATCCTTACCTGGCGATCGCCGGCTCGCTGCTTGCCGGCTATCTCGGCGTCGAGCAGAAACTGGCGCGCTCGCCCGAGGCGTCGGGCAATGCCTACAAGATCAAGAGCACGCTGCCGAAGACGATGGAGGAGGCGCTCGATCGTTTCGAGGCTTGCGGCCCGGTGCGGGAACTGCTCGGCGAGGATTTCTTCCAGACTTATCTGCGCGTAAAGAGCGTCGAGCTCGACCTGTTCCAGGGCGTGGTGACGAGCTGGGAACGCGACCACCTTCTGCTGAAGGTGTGATCATGGCTTCCAGTTCAACGGGCTTCAATTCGGGCCTCGATATCGCAAAATCCTATTATGTCGCCACCGCCAATCCGGCGCCGGACCATCCGGCGCTGGTCGGCGACGTCGACACCGACCTGGTTGTCGTCGGCGGCGGCTGCACCGGCCTGTCGGCCGCCCTTCACGCCGCCGAGCGCGGGTTGAAGGTGGTGCTGCTCGAAGGCGGCAAGATCGGTTGGGGGGCGTCGGGCCGCAATGGCGGCCAGATGATCCCCGGCCTGCGCAAGGGCGCCAAGGGCCTGGTCAAGCTCTACGGGCCGGAGCGGGCAAAGGTGCTGTTCGATCTTGCGTTCGAGGCGCGTGGGCTGGTGCTCGACATCATCGAGCGCCATGCCATCGATTGCGATCTCAGGCTGACCGGCCATCTGGTCGGCGCGGTCAACGGTTCCGACCTCAAGGATCTCGAGGAAGAGGTCGAGTGCCTGGCTACGGTGATGAAGTTCCCGCACGCCGAAATCCTGTCGGCGGCGGAAGCCCGAGCCAAGGTCGACACACCCTATCATGGCGCGATGTATGAGCCGCTCGGCGGCCACATGCATCCGCTGAACTACACGCTCGGCCTTGCCCGCGCGGCGATTGCTGCCGGCGTCGTCATCCATGAGAATTCGGTGGCGGTGAAGCTGGAGCGTGAGCCTTCGATCCGGATCTCGACGGCAAAGGGATCGGTGCGTGCAAAACATGTCGTGCTGGCCGGTGACGCTCTGCTCGATGGGCTGGAGCCGCGCGTCAACAGCCGCATCATGCCGGTTGGCAACTACATCGTCGCCACCGAGCCGCTGGAGGGCAAGCGCAATGTCATCCCGGCCAATGTCGCGGTGTCCGACACACGCTTCGTCGTCAACTATTACCGGATGTCGGCGGACGGCCGGCTGCTGTTCGGCGGCGGCGAGCGCTACACGCCGTCACCGCCGGCCGATATCGCCGGCTTCGTGCGGCCGCATATGGAAGCCACCTTCCCGCAACTTCAGGGCTGCCGCATCGATCACGCCTGGGGCGGGCTGGTGTCGGTGACGACATCCAGGCTGCCGCATGTCGGGCACTATGGCGAGGTCTATTTCGCGCATGGCTATTCCGGCAAGGGCGTCATCCTGTCGACGCTGTCGGGCAAGCTCCTGGCCGAGGCGATCGCCGGCGACGCCTCGCGGCTCGATCTGTTCTCGACGCTCACCCCGATGCCATTCCCCGGCGGCACGGCGCTGCGCGGTCCGCTCTATGTGCTGGGCATGCTGTGGTATGCCATGCGGGATCGCATCAAGCATTGAGGGTCGGCGGGGCGGCGGCGAATTGCAAAACGCCGCGATCCTTCGCGCCCCCCTCAGTCCTGCCGGACATCTCCCCCTCAAGGGGGGAGATTGGCAGATTGGTGGCTTCGCCCATTCCTGCGTCGTTGGAGATTGGCGAAAGCCGGCGTGACGTCCGATCTCCCCCCAAGAGGGGGAGATGCCCGGCAGGGCAGAGGGGGGCGCTGTCCCGCCGACGGTGAAGGTTGTTGGAGAAGGCCTCTTAAACCACAAAAAAATCTTCAATCCGCTGCCTGGCCTCCAGCAGCGCCGGCAGAATCTCCCGCTCCATCTCCGCGACGGAGAACCGCGCCGATTGCGTCGAGACGTTGATGGCCGCGACCGTGCGTTCTGCGCGGTCGCGGATCGGCACGGCGATCGAGCGCAGGCCGAGTTCCAGTTCCTCGTCGACGATGGCAAAGCCGTCCGCTTTCGCCTTGCCGATGGCGTTGGCTAACAAACACCTGTCGGTGATCGTCTTCGGCGTCCGTCTCTCGATCGTCGCCTGGCCGAGGAATGCGTCCAATTCCTGAGGCGTCAGACCGGCAAGCAGGATGCGTCCCATCGAGGTGCAATAGGCCGGCAGCCTGGTGCCGACATCGAGCGACACGCTGAGGATGCGGCGGCCGGGAATACGGGCGACATAGACGACATCGGCACCCGACAGGATCGCCGCCGAACAGGCCTCGTTCAGCTGTGCGGCGACCGCGCGCATGATGGGTGCGGCGAAGGCCCAGAGCGAGGCGCCGCCGAGCCAGGTGCGGGCGATCGTCAGCAAGCGTGGCGACAGCGAGAACACGCGGCCGGCTTGCGTTGCATAGCCGGTGGCGGTGAGCGTCAGCAGAAAGCGGCGGGCGCCGGCGCGGGTCAGGCCCGCTTCCTCGGCCATTTCGGTCAGCGTCATGCCCGAGGGATGCCGAGCCAGGATCTCCATGACGGCAAGGCCGCGCTCGAGCGAGCCGACATGATCACGGGAAGCGGCTTCTTCGTCCATCTCAACTCCGCGGGAACGGCATCGACGCCAGGATTGACTCCTCGCCCTCCCCCAGCGTAGAAAGTATCGCATATAAAACATATGTTCGCAATGCGAACTTTTTGAACCCGGAGCCGATGCGATGGTCAAGTTCCTGCCGCTCAAACAGGCTGTTGCGGAGAATTTGAACGATGATGACACGGTCGCCTTCGAGGGTTTCACCCATCTGATCCCGACGGCGGCGGCGCATGAGGCGATCCGTCAGGGTTTTCGCGACCTGACCCTGGTCCGCATGACGCCGGACCTGATCTACGACCAGATGATCGGTATGGGCATGGCGAAGAAAATCGTCTTCTCCTATGTCGGCAATCCCGGCGTCGGCCTGCTGCGGCGCGCCCGCGACGCCATCGAGAACGGTTTCCCCAGATCGATCGAGATCGAGGAGCACAGCCATGCCGGCATGGCCAATGCCTATGAGGCGGGCGCGGCCGGTCTGCCCTGCGCGGTGTTTCGCGGCTATCGCGGTGCTGGCCTCGCGGCGGTCAATCCGAACATCAAGTCTGTCACCTGTCCGTTCACCGGCGAGGTGCTGGCGGCTGTTCCTTCGATCAGGCCTGACGTCACCTTCATCCATGCGCAGAAGGCCGACAGACAAGGCAATGTGCTGGTCGAAGGCATCATCGGCATCCAGAAGGAAGCGGTGCTGGCGGCCAAGCGAGCGGTGGTGACGGTGGAGGAAGTGGTCGATAATTTCGACGATCTGCACCCCAATCTGACCGTGCTGCCGCGCTGGACGATCGCGGCGATATCCGTCGTGCCAGGCGGCTCGCACCCGTCCTACGCACATGGCTATTATGCGCGTGACAATGCCGCCTATCTCGAATGGGACGAGATCGCCGCCGACCGTGACAAATTCCAGGCGTGGATGCAGGCCAATGTCATCGAGAAGAGCGCCGGCGATTTCGCGGCCCGGGTCGAGCATTTGAGGAAAGCGGCATGAGCGACAATCCATTGGGTTTCACCCCCAACGAGATGATGACGATCGCCGCCAGCAGGGCGCTCAGGAATGACGATGTCTGCTTCGTCGGCATCGGCGCACCGTCCGCGGCCTGCAATGTGGCGCGGCTAACGCATGCGCCTGACATCACGCTGATCTACGAGAGCGGCACGATCGGCACCGCGCCCGACGTGCTGCCGCTGTCGATCGGCGATGGCGAATTGTGCGAGACCGCCGTCACCACCGTCGCGGTGCCGGAGATGTTCCGCTACTGGCTGCAGGGCGGCCGCATCTCGATCGGTTTTTTGGGGGCGGCGCAGATCGACAAGTTCGGCAACATCAACACCACGGTCATCGGCGACTATTTCCATCCCAAGACCAGGCTGCCCGGCGGCGGCGGCGCGCCGGAGATCGCGACCTCGTCGAAGCAGATCTACATCACAATGGCGCAGACCAAGCGCGGCATGGTCGAGAAGATCGACTTCTTCACCTCCTTCGGCCATGGCGAGGGCGGCGACCATCGCAAGCGGCTTGGCATCGACACATCAGGTCCGACCTTGCTGATCACCGATCTCGCCATCTGGAAGCCGGATCCGGTGACCAAGGAATTCACCGTCGTGTCGTTGCATCCGGGCGTCACCCGCCAGCAGGTGCAGGAGAGCTGTGGCTGGGTGGTAAAGTTCGCGGAGGCGCTTGACGAAACACCGGCGCCAAGCGAACTCGAATTGAAGACATTGCGCGACCTGCAGGCCCGCACCAAGGCGGCGCATGAGGGAACCGGAAAAGCAAAGGCTGCATGACATGGCCGAGGCCTATATCTGCGACTACATCCGCACGCCGATCGGCCGCTTCGGCGGTTCGCTGTCTTCGGTACGATCGGACGATCTAGGCGCCATCCCGCTGAGGGCGCTGGCCGAGCGCAATCCGGGCATCGACTGGCAGGCGATCGACGATGTCGTCTATGGCTGCGCCAACCAGGCCGGCGAGGACAATCGCAACGTAGCGCGCATGGCGCTGCTGCTGGCCGGGCTGCCAAAGGAGGTCCCGGGCTCGACCGTCAATCGCCTGTGCGGCTCCGGCATGGATGCGCTGACCATTGCCGCCCGAGCCATCAAGGCCGGCGAGGCGGAGCTGATGATCGCGGGCGGCGTCGAATCGATGAGCCGGGCACCCTTCGTCATGCCCAAGGCCGACACGGCGTTCTCGCGCAATGCCGAGATTTACGACACCACCATCGGCTGGCGCTTCGTCAACCCGCTGATGAAGAAGCAGTATGGCGTCGATTCCATGCCGGAAACCGGCGAGAACGTCGCCGAGGATTTTTCGGTGTCGCGGGCCGACCAGGACGCCTTCGCAGTGCGCAGCCAGAACAAGGCCGTCGCCGCACAAGCCAATGGAAGATTGGCGAAGGAGATCACCCCAGTGACCATCCTGCAGCGCAAGGGCGATGCGCTCATTGTCAGCAAGGATGAACACCCCCGCGCGGGCTCAACGGTCGAGGCGCTGGCCAAGCTGCCGACGCCGTTCCGGCAGGGCGGCACGGTGACGGCCGGCAATGCTTCCGGCGTCAATGACGGCGCGGCGGCACTGATCGTTGCCTCCGAGGCGGCGGTGAAAAAGTATGGGCTGACGCCGATCGCCCGCATCCTCGGCGGGGCTGCCGCCGGCGTGGCGCCGCGCATCATGGGCATCGGCCCGGTGCCGGCGACGCAAAAACTCTGCGCGCGGCTTGGCCTGACACCAAAACAGTTCGACGTCATCGAGCTCAACGAAGCCTTTGCCTCGCAAGGCATCGCCGTGCTGCGCCAGCTCGGCATTGCCGAGGACGCCGAACACGTCAACCCGAATGGCGGCGCCATCGCGCTCGGCCATCCCTTGGGCATGTCGGGCGCCCGCATATCCGGCACGGCGGCGCTGGAGCTTCGCGAGCGCGGCGGCCGGTATGCGCTTGCCACCATGTGCATCGGCGTCGGCCAGGGCATCGCGATCGCGCTGGAACGGGTCTGATCGGCAAGTCTCTCCGGCTAACTTCGAGAATCCGGTGCGGTTAAATTTGACCACGTGGACAAAAGTCCGGACCCGTTCCATAGTTCCTCGTCTGATTTTTAGAACAGCCGGCTCGACACGGCTGTCGAACAGAGGGGAATACAATGGAAAACCGAAAGAACAGATTTCAATCCGCACGCGAAGGGCTTTCGCGACGCAATGTGCTGGAGTTGGGCGCGCTTGGCCTGGCTGCGGCAATGCTGCCGGGCGCTGCCTTCGGCAAGGACAAGAAACTGAAGGTGGCGGCGATCTTCGCCACGCCGATCGAGGAGCCATGGGACAACCAGATCCATGTCGCCCTGCAGAAAGCCGAGAAGGAACTCGGCATCGAATACAAATGGTCGGAGAAGGTGCAGACCGCCGATTTCAGCCGCGTCATGCGCGAATACGCGCAAGGCGGCTACCAGCTGGTGCTGGGTGATGCCTTCGCCGCCGAGCGTGAATCGCGCCGCACCGCCAAGCAGTTCCCGAAGACCGCCTGGCTGTTCGGCTCCGGTGCCGGGCCGGCGGAACCGAATTTTGGCGTGTTCGACAACTGGATCCACGAGCCCGCCTATCTCTCCGGTATGATCGCCGGCAAGATGTCGAAGTCGGGCACGATCGGCGCCGTCGCGGCGATGGGCATTCCGGAAGTGAACCGGCTGGTCAACGCCTTCTTCGCCGGCGCCAAGGAGGTCAACCCGAACATCAAGAAGAAGGTCGCCTTCATCGGCTCTTTCTTCGATCCGCCCAAGGCCAAGGAAGCGGCGGTCGCGCAGATCGACGCCGGTGTCGACGTCATCTATGCCGAGCGCTTCGGTGTCATCGAAGCGGCGGTCGACAAGAAGATCCTTGCCATCTCCAACATGTCCGACCAATCGAGTCTCGGCCCGGATACGGTCATCACCGGCCCGGTCTGGGACATGTATCCGACGGTCGAACAGGCGATCAAGCTGGTCAAGGCCGGCGTCTTCACCGCGCAGGACTATGGCGACTTCTCGCGCATGGCCAAGGGCGGCTCGCATCTGGCGCCTTACCACAAGTTCGACAAGACGCTGCCGGCGGACGTGAAGGAGCTGGTCGAAAAGAAGAAAGCCGAGATACTCGAAGGCAATTTCCGCGTCGACGTGGACGAGAACAC
The DNA here is from genome assembly GCF_003998745.1 of Mesorhizobium sp. M7A.F.Ca.US.014.04.1.1. Lineage (NCBI taxonomy): Bacteria > Pseudomonadati > Pseudomonadota > Alphaproteobacteria > Hyphomicrobiales > Phyllobacteriaceae > Mesorhizobium > Mesorhizobium sp. M7A.F.Ca.US.014.04.1.1. The sequence continues at coordinate 10,375 of NZ_RZRW01000122.1, forward strand.
GCCGGTTTCGGATTGAGTTCTGGTTTGAGGGGCTGGCGCTAGGCGCCCCCCTCTGCCCTGCCGGACATCTCCCCTCAAGGGGGGAGATTAGCAGTTTCGGCGACGCGCTGTTCTTTCAAGAAAATTGGCGAAAGCCGATATGACATCCAATCTCCCCCTTGAGGGGGAGATGGCCGGCAGGCCAGAGGGGGGTGCAGCGCATTCCTCTCAATCAAAGCTGAATCGCAAAGCCCGTACGTTCAGGAGCCCCCTTGTCCGCCCCCCTCATCGAAATGCGCGGCATCACCAAACACTTCGGCGCCGTCAAGGCGAACGAGGCTGTCGACCTTAGCGTCGCGCCGGGCGAGATCCTCGGGCTGCTGGGCGAGAACGGCGCCGGCAAGACGACGCTGATGAACGTGCTGTTCGGCGCCTATGCGCCCGACGCCGGCGAGATTCTCATCCAGGGCAGGCCGGTGCGGATCACAAGTTCCGCCGATGCGCTAGCCGCCGGCATCGGCATGGTGCACCAGCATTTTCATCTGGCGCCAAGGCTGACGGTGCTGGAGAACCTGCTGATAGGCATTCCCGGCAAGACAGGGCGGATCGACCGCGCCGGCGGGCTGGCGCGGCTGGCCGAGATCGGCCGCCAGCATGGGCTGACGCTTGATCCCGATCTTCCGGTCTCGGCGCTGTCGGTCGGCGAGCAGCAGCGGCTCGAAATCGTCAAGGCACTGTTTCGCGGCGCCAGGCTCTTGATCCTCGACGAGCCGACGGCGGTGCTGGCGCCGAGCGAGGTCGACGGGCTGTTTTCGGCGTTGCGGTCGATGGCGGCGCAAGGGCTCGGCATCATTTTCATTTCGCACAAGCTCAACGAGGTGCGGGCACTGACGCATCGCTGCACAGTGCTGCGGCATGGGCGCGTCGCCGGCCGCGTCGACGATCCCGCCAACACGACATCGTCCGCAATGGCGCAACTGATGTGCGGCCATGAGATCGTGCCGCCGGCGCGGGGACAGTCGACGCCCGGTGCTGCGGTGCTGACCCTCGACGGCATTTCCACCTCGCGTCATTCGGGTACGGCGCTGCGCGACGTGTCGCTTGCCGTGCGTGCAGGCGAGATCCTCGGCATTGCCGGCGTGTCGGGCAATGGCCAGCGCGCGCTGGCGGAGGTCATCTCCGGCGTGCGCGTACCTGACGCCGGCCGGATGACGATCGCCGGCCAGAAAGTCTCACGCTTTTCGCCGCGCGAAGTGCAGGCGCTCGGTCTTGGCCGCATCCCGGAAGACCGTATGACGACGGGGCTGGTTACCAACCTGCCGCTCGCGGATTCGATGGTGTTGCCGCGCATCGGCACCGCCGCGTTCAGCAGCAAGGGCCTGCTCAAGCCGGATACGATCCGCGCCTTCGCGGAAGAGCAGATCAAGGCCTATGATATAAGGTGCCCCGGGCCGATGACCCGCGCGGGAGCGCTGTCCGGCGGCAATCTGCAGAAGGCGCTCTTGGCACGCGAACTGGCCTTCGACCCGAAGGTTCTGATCGTCTCGCAACCGACGCGCGGGCTCGATATCGGCGCGGCGCGTTTCATCCACGAAAAGTTCCTCGACATGCGGGCCAAGGGCTGCGGCATCATCGTCATCGGCGAGGATCTGGAAGAGCTGCTGGTGCTCTGCGATCGCATCGCGGTGATGTATGAGGGCCGCATTGTCGGCACGCTCGACAGCGCCGATGCAACGATCGCACAGCTCGGCCTGATGATGACCGGGGCGGAGGGGCACAGCTGATGTTTCGCCTGGAAGTCCGCACCTCTACGCCGGCCTGGTTCAACCTCGCTTTGCCGCTGCTGGCTATCGGCGCGACGCTTGTCCTGTGCAGTGGCCTGATCGCGCTGGCCGGCGCCGGCGTGCTCGATGCGTATGGCGTGATGTTCACGGCCTCGCTGGGCGACAGCTATGCGATCACCGAAACGATGGTGCGCGCCGCGCCGATGATCTTCACCGGACTGGCGGTGGCGGGCGGCTTCC
>NZ_RZRW01001220.1:0-813 GCF_003998745.1 Mesorhizobium sp. M7A.F.Ca.US.014.04.1.1
AGCCAATGTATATGCTGGTCGACCAGGCTGTCGGCGGCATGGCGGGAGCGCCCGCCGACGGGCTTGCCACCCCTTCTGAAATGCACGTCGACTATGTTCATGCCTACGCGCTGAATGACTGGTTCATCTAGGTGCCATGCTGGAAGATGGAGTGAAACCGACATCCTTCACCAACTGGTCTCGAACGCGTTCATTGCCGCTTGCCGCCGCACTAGGCCCGAGGTGAAGGACGATGTCTCACTCCCGCCCTTCTGAGCCGCCGCGAACAACGCTCACGGCCGTATTGGCTTCCTTTCGGCGGGCATTCGCCGGCATCGCCTTGATGAGCGGGGTCGTCAATGTCCTGGCGCTGACCGGCTCGTTCTTCATGCTGCAGGTCTACGATCGCGTCATCCCCGGCCGCAGCGTGCCGACGCTTGTCGGCCTTTGCTTGTTTGCGGGCACGCTGTTCCTCTTCCAGGGCGTTCTTGAGCTGATCCGATCGCGGCTGCTGGTGCGTATCGGCATGGCGCTCGATGCGCGGCTCAGCGGGCAGGTCTACACCGCACTGATGCGTCTGCCGTTGCGCACGAAGCTTCCCGGCTATGGCTTGCAGTCATTGCGGGACCTCGATCAGGTCCGATCGTTCCTGTCGAGCGCTGGGCCGACCGCGCTGTTCGACCTGCCCTGGATGCCGCTTTATCTCGCAATCTGTTTCCTGTTCCATTTCTGGATCGGCATGACCGCGCTCTTGGGCGCCATCATTCTGTTTGCCCTGACCTTACTGGCGGAACTACGCACGAGGGAGACGGCGAAACGTGCTAACAGCCAGGC
>NZ_RZRW01001221.1:0-811 GCF_003998745.1 Mesorhizobium sp. M7A.F.Ca.US.014.04.1.1
ACACCGTGCCGACACGCCCCTGGCCAGATCCGCTGTCGCCGGCGCCGACTTCCTGATCGGCCATCCCGCTGCGGTGTGCGCGGACCGGGAAGCGCCGAGACGGCGCTGGACGATAAATGGAGACTTCACGACGCTTCGGCCAACCGGTGTGGCCCGTTACGCCCGCGAGGTCACCTTGGCTCTCGACGCCCTCATTTCAGAAGGGCATCCGCTCGGTCGCGACCTGGAGATTGATCTCGTGGTGCCGCGTCCGCTTTCGGAACCTTTGCGCCTCGATGCCATCCCCGTCCGGGTCGTTCCTGAATTCAGCAGGCCGCGACTGCCGCAATTTTGGGTGCAGGCGCAGCTGCCCTGGCATGTGCCTGGAGGATTGCTGAGCTTCTGCAATCTCGCTCCCGTCGCGCTGAGGCGCCAGATCGCGTGTATCCATGACATGCACACAAGGCTCATGCCGTCGAGCTACGCGCGAGGATTCCGCTGGGCGCACCGCTTGATCCTGCCGGCACTTGGCAGGCAGGCCGCCCGCATCACGACCGTCTCGCAACTCTCACGCAGCCATCTGATCAAGTTCGGAATCGCGCCAGAAGAAAACATCGTCGTCACCTACAACGGCAGCGACCATGCGAACCGGTGGGATGCGGCGAGATCAACTCTGGCCGTCGACCGGAGCAGGCCGTATGTCCTCTGCTTGGGGAGGCGGGACCAGGAATATAAGAACATGGGGCTTCTCGCCAGGCTGGCCCCACACCTCGACGCGATGGGTCTTGACCTGTGGATGCCAGGCGATGTCGGCGAGGCCACGCTCCTGAGG
>NZ_RZRW01001222.1:0-809 GCF_003998745.1 Mesorhizobium sp. M7A.F.Ca.US.014.04.1.1
CTCGTAGACTTCCCTGAATTGCCTGACCTGCTTGGGACCGAATACGCGATGTACAACCTGAGTGGTCATACCGCTTCTCCTCCTGGTGGCGGAACTTGAATTAACCTGCCCGTTGTCAAGCGCGCGCATGATTTCATCATCGGCACAGGATTACAACTGAAAGCCCAACAAGCCTGCGCCGGTATTGTAAGATACCAATTTCCTTGGTCGAGGCGTTCTTTAGTAGCGTTCGCTCGATTGCGAGTTAGCCGTTTGCAGGAGGCAAGGTCGCATGGTGAAGATTGCCAGAACCGCTGACCAGCCTTCGTGACGCCTTGCTCGAAACAAAAAAGCCAGGAGGCTTTGCCTACTCATCCCGATGCCGCCCAGGCATTACGCGAAGCTGGCGTCGTCATTGGCCATTCGGTGCTGATCGTGGTTGACATCGACCGGGAAGGAGATCTCAGCGGTTACGGCATCGCTCGGCCCCCTGTCGCAAGCAATCCTCATAATGATGGGTGGTTGCTGGGCTACAGAGGGGGCCCGTATCCTTCAGAAAAGAGGGGCGAGCAACGATTTCGGGTCGGGGGCGCCGGTCACCCGTAGCACGAGGCCCATGGTTGCTACTCGATGCTCAGGCCTGCCACACGATTCATTTATGATCTTTCAAGGGGAACCAAGAGTGCTTGGGCAGAGCGATATCCAATCGGCTGGGGGCTCAACGAAGACCGGACGAAGCGACTGGCACTGTAGGTCGCGGATTTACGATTTTGGTAATCGATGGAGGCCATCAGAGGGAAGGGGAGGCGGTGTTGGTCATCGAACGACAC
>NZ_RZRW01001223.1:0-807 GCF_003998745.1 Mesorhizobium sp. M7A.F.Ca.US.014.04.1.1
GTCATGACCTGCGCGACATGGCACTGGAGGAACGGCGTGAGATCCTTGAAAGCGTGATCCCCGCCAAAATCCGCATCCAATTCAGCCAGGCGCTGCCCGGCGAGGCCAATCCATCACCTGATCGATGAAGCCGGTCTGGAGGGGCTGGCATCAAAGCCACGCCAGATCGGCGCCAAAAGGCATGAAGCGTGAAGCATGTGCGTGGCGAGGCAGACTCTTGCCATGCATGGCTGCAGGACTTTCGGGAAGAATGGGCAAGCGGGGAAGCGATTTTCTCTCCCATTGGATATCGGATGGTGATCGATATGGCTGTGGACGCAAAACGGGCAGCGCGAGCCAGGGCATTCCGGGCCAAGAGATCGATGAAGAGATCGGCCCGATCTTCGAAGACATCATGCAGGGTTGCGGGGCGCCACGCTTAGCCGCTGCGAGGAGGACTAATGCTCGGCAGCCGAGGGTTCGACAAGGTGTTGCTAATATGCAGCAGCGGCGGCATCTCTGACGGCCACCGCCTGGAACCGCTTCTCACGGCTGGCTGTAGACGTCAAAATGAGAACGAAAATCGGGAGGTGACGAAGATGGATAAGCGAGAAAACAGGATCATTGAGACGTGTTGCCTTATAGCCGTTCCGGTATCGATGGCTCTCACTATGGTACTTGCTCAACTGATCCTTGGCTGAACCCAAGGCACCGACCAGGCAAGACATGAGCCGTATTAGGCGACCGCTAAACCGGCAGGCGATCTGGCAACGCTAGCTATCGTTCCTCAGGTGGTTTCAGGATTACCTGAACATCGCGGGCAAAATC
>NZ_RZRW01001224.1:0-807 GCF_003998745.1 Mesorhizobium sp. M7A.F.Ca.US.014.04.1.1
CACCACGCAGATCGCGGATCTCGACACCAGGGTAACGACCAATGCCACCAATATTGCTGCGCTCGACGGCCGCGTTGGCGCGCTTGAATCCGGCTTCCAGGATATTGGCAAGCAGATCGGCGAAAGCCGCACGGAAGCCCGTGGCGGTACGGCGCTAGCCCTGGCGACGGCGGGACTGCGTTACGATGACAGGCCTGAGAAACTGTCGATCGCTGGCGGCTTTGGTCATTTCAAGGGGCAATCGGGCCTGGCGCTGGGACTTTGCTACAACACCAGTGAGGATTTTCGCCTCAACGCCGCCGTGTCGGCGACAACCAGCCGTGGCGATGTCGGCGTCAGCGTCGGAGCCTCATGGACACTGAACTGACGCGGCCGGCATGAACGGGGTTTTGGGGCTTCAGCAGATCGTGTCTTTTCAGTGGCGGGCGCCCGGTTGGCGGACCTCGGGCGCCCGCGGTTTTTTCGCTGCGTTGGCCGTCGCGCTGATGGTCGTCTCGGTGCCTGTGCACCCCGCGCATGCGCAAAGCAGAGACAAGCGGGTGATGCAAAAGGCAGCCCATCCCGCCAGCATCGACCGCAACGGCGTGCTGATCCTCACCAGGACAACGCTGCTGGCGCTCGACCAGGCCAACAAGACCGGCAACTACACCGTGCTGCGCGATCTCGGCTCACCGAATTTTCAGGCCAACAGTGCCGCTCAACTCGGTGACATCTTTGCCAGTCAGCGCAAGCAGGCGCTCGATTTCAGCGCCGTCGCGGTACTCGATCCGCAACTGACCTTGCTGCCGCAGATCGAGCCGCACGGTA
>NZ_RZRW01001225.1:0-806 GCF_003998745.1 Mesorhizobium sp. M7A.F.Ca.US.014.04.1.1
GCGCAAGGCTTGGCAGCCTCTTCGTGCCGCTCGATCGGATGGCGCCCCAGTTGTCTTCGCCCAGGTGAGTGAGGCGTCCAAAGGACACCGAGGAATACCCATCAATCGCTGGGTAATCCGTGCTGTTGGCCGACTGCGGGTAATTCAGGCGTTGTTCTACGCCTAAGCCTGCGTCATGGCCCCATCGCCTCGTACACGGTATCACCCCAACCATGGTCACTCCCGTCACGCGTGTCCCCGATTTCTCGACGACGACTTACGAGGGAACCAACTGCTTGCGGGGGAACATCAGATTTGGGAAAACGCCGGCCTTGAGTTCAAGGCCGTACAACGTCTTCTCTTGCACGTCACCACACACTCGCCACGCCCTCACGCACGAAGTGACTTGCTCCAGACACTCTCCTGGCTTCGCAGACGCAGCCCAACAGGCCCTCTGCCCGGTTCGCGGGAACCCTCTCAACACAAGACATTAGTAAAATCTAAAATTAGCAACTTGTAAATAACCAAGTTAACAATTTATTAATTGTGGACCATGAGTAACTACTTTCGGTCGACATCAAATGGCGCGCATGGGCCGAACGCATCGAAAAATCCGAGGCTTAAGGGTGCCCTCTGGTTCGCGTCGAACCCTCGATGTCGCGGCGGAATTTGCGCCTCAGCGATTGGGTCGACGGGAAATTCTGTTCTTAACCCTCTGGTCCCGAGCGACCGCAAGACCCTTGCTGCGACGGAAAGCGCTGGCTAAACAATGGACGGGTTGAGGCAGCACTTGGCTGTGAAGGGGCAATCGTTCTTTGCAACAAAGG
>NZ_RZRW01001226.1:0-800 GCF_003998745.1 Mesorhizobium sp. M7A.F.Ca.US.014.04.1.1
GTCTGACGGCGCATGTCACCGACGCCGAGATCGAGGCGGCGACGGTGTCGGCGACACCTCAGGCAGCCTGCGAGAACCTGCTCGACATGGTGCTGGCGCGCGGCGCAACGGATAACGTCACGATCGTCCTCGTAAAGATAGGACACGAGCGCGATGGCCAATTGCCTCCTCCATATCTGCATAGAGCGAAGGCCTGAGGTTGATGGGCTCCGACGACAAGACGCGCATATCGGGGGGCATGGCCAACACCGTCGTAGGCACGCAACTCAGCGGCATCTACGAGCTCGACGAACGCATCGCATTCGGTGGCATGGGCGAGGTTTACCGTGGTCATAATATCCAGACCGGTGACCATGTCGCGATCAAGATCGTCTTGCCCGAGTTCGCCCGTGACCAGACGATCTTGTCGCTGTTTCGCAAGGAGGCATTGATCCTCAATCACCTGTCGCATGACGCGGTCGTGCGCTACCACGTCTTCACGATCGATCCCGGGATCGGCCGTCCCTACCTTGCCATGGAATTCGTCGACGGTGAGTCGCTGTTCGACATCATGCGGCGTGGCGCGATGCCGGCGGCTGATGTGCGCAAGCTCTGCCACCGCCTCGCCTCCGGCCTGAGCGCCGTGCACCAGGCGGGAGCAATACACCGCGACCTCTCGCCCGATAACATCATCTTGCCGGGAGGCCGGGTCGACCGCGCGAAGATCATAGATTTCGGTATCGCCCGGTCGGCGAGTGTCGGCGGTGAGACCCTGATCGGCGGAAAGTTTGCGGGAAAATACAACTATGTTGCACCCGAAC
>NZ_RZRW01001227.1:0-800 GCF_003998745.1 Mesorhizobium sp. M7A.F.Ca.US.014.04.1.1
CGCCCGTCACCCGCTTCAAGCCGGTGGCGAAGCGCGATCCACGGTCGAGCGCTGAAAGCGCTGCCGCATCGCCTTCCACCGCATGGACTTCCGACTTCGCGGCCAGGCGCAGAGCAAAGCTACCGCAACCGGCGAAAAGATCCGCCACCTTCTTGGCACGCTTCAGATGTCCGCCGACGATGTCGGCCATCGCCTGTTCGGCGGCCTCGGTTGCCTGCAGGAACGCGCCCGGGGGCAAGGCGACAGCGACGCTGCCGAACATGACCACCGGCTTTTTCGGCTCGATAATGATTTCGTCATCGATGGACAGCCTGGCAAAGCCCTGCGCCATGACGAAGTTAGCCGCGATCCGGCGCTGGTGCTCCCCGAGCTTGCCGGATTCGTGAACCGCGACATCGAGCCCCGAACCGGTCACGGTGACCGCCAGCCGGAACGATTTGGCGGTTGCGCAGACCAATTCGGCGAGCGCCTTCAAGCGATCGAGCGCGGCAACGATCTCCGGCAGCGAGATCGGGCATTCCGATATGGCGACGATCTCCGGCGACAGATGGCGATGGAAGCCGAGCAGCATGCCTGTCTCGGTGCGCCGGGCGGCAAGCACGACACGGCGGCGCGTCTGCGGTGCGCAGGCGACCAGGTCACCGATCTCGCAATCGATGCCCTTGTCCTTCAGGATGTGCGACACTTTTTCGCGCTTCCACTGGCGATAGGCTTCGGCTTCGAAATGCTGGAGCGCCCAACCGCCGCATTCGGTGAAGTGGCGGCAGGCGGGATCGATGCGCAGCGGCGATGCTTCCAGC
>NZ_RZRW01001228.1:0-797 GCF_003998745.1 Mesorhizobium sp. M7A.F.Ca.US.014.04.1.1
CTTGGGGGGCTCGGCCCGCCTCTGCCGATCCGCCTCGACGCTCGGAGTGCGTTTGGCGGACGTGAACTGGTCCTGCTGGCTCATGGTGGCGCCTCGGTTATTTGAGTGGTGAAAGGGCGTCTGACAGCCCCTTGAGCGTTGCGGTAACGGTGATCGTCTGCCCGTCGACCGTCGAGTAGGAGATCGCCGGCGTCGCGTTCTGCGATATCTGCCGGCGCATGACGGGGCCGACCGGCAACATGCCGACACAGACCATTTCGTTGCAGCCGTTCAGCTGCACGTCGATCGGCTGCTTCTGTCCATCGAATTTCACGGACACCAGGCCATCGCTCCTGGCGTTCGGGGCGGTGCGCAGGATCATGTACGGCTTGCCGTCCTGGGTGGCGGCAAGCGACCAGCTGAAGGCCATCTTGCCGGACGCGTCCTCGATGATCTGCGAGACGTTGCAGACCTTCTTGCGGGCTTTGAGGTTCTCGTCGCAGATCAGCGTCCAGTTGTCGAATGGGCGTATGGTGCGCTGGTAGTCTCCGAGCTTCACCTCGGGCGGGAGCACCACGTCCGAAGGCTTGATCCTGTAGGTCGACGCGACCTGCCCGGCGGCCGGCACGAGGCCGCCGCAAAGCGCCAGGCAGGTCAGGGCAACAAGTCCTTTCATCCCTGCCTCAGTTCAAGGTGAAGCTGATGCCGGCGCCGACGCCGACATGCCCACCCGCTGCCGTGCCCGACAGATTGCCGCGGATGCGGCCGTCCTCGCTGGCGTAGCCCGCACCGAAGGCGAACGCGCCGGCGTCGCGCCA
>NZ_RZRW01001229.1:0-797 GCF_003998745.1 Mesorhizobium sp. M7A.F.Ca.US.014.04.1.1
TTCTTGAACCGCGAGGAATGGACGCGCAGCGGACAGGGGAAGAAAACGCAGTGGCGTCGTTGCGGGAAGACGATCGAGACTGAGTGCAGCGAAGTCGGTCTTCGGTCAGACCCAATCCATTCGAGGACGCCGTGGGCGTAGCTTGGAATTAGCGGAAGGAACCGCCACCAGGCTGCGATCTGTCACAGCTGATGTCGTCCGTGCTGTGGCGCTTCTCCGTCCTGTCAAAGAACTGGGCCAAACGCCAGAGTATACGGCCCGTCCTCCAACGGATGAAAAAGGAACGGCCGATTTCCTTCATCTTTGGACTGACCCGCCATCGAGTTTCGGGTGGCACCGAAGACGACCGACTGATTGCTGAACGCAGCGGCTTCCAAGCCGCCAACCATCGTGACGATTTCGCGTTTCAGTCGACTGGATGCGAGCCCGGTTGAGGTCGATAGCCAAGAACATTTCATCACGCCCGATCCTCCGCCGCATCGCCGAACGATCCAACTACGCTGACTTCTGCGCATGGTGAGGCATTGCCGGGAATGGGACGCATCCGCACAGGCACCTCACGTGGGCGATGGCACGCCGGGGAGACATTCGTGTCAGGGACGTTCTGGGTTCCACCGCTTGCAAAACCTTGTGCTGTCGAGGTGTCCGGCCGCGTCATTGGCGCGGCCGGAAAATTCTCGAAAGGCAAGTCGGAGCCGCGTGGCGGCTCCGACCCATTGCGGTCACTCGGCGGCAACGTTGAAGGCCTCGGCTTCCTCGGCTGTATCTGGCTGCGAGGGTTTCGGCTCCAGTTCGGC
>NZ_RZRW01000123.1:0-12317 GCF_003998745.1 Mesorhizobium sp. M7A.F.Ca.US.014.04.1.1
CAGCTGCGCCAGCCGCAGCAACACCTCCTTGCGGTGCGCCGGGCTGGTGCGCGACCAGACGCCGGCGTTGAAGCTGCGCCTAGCGGCGGCAACCGCCAGATCGATGTCTTCCTCGCCGCAGGACGCCACTTCGGCCAGCACCTCGCCCGTTGCCGGATTGACGCTGGCAAAGGTCCGGCCCGAACGCGCCGCGACCGTCTTGCCGTCGATGAACGCCTTGTCACGAAAACGGATCGCGGACGCCTTGCCGATCCAGTCCTTGTGGCTGAGTTCACTCATCGCAGGTGACCCCTGTCTTGACTATTCGTCGCCCGGCACGCCGTAGCTCGGCGCATCGGATGGGTTGATCGCGCGGGTCACATAGGCATCGAGCTGTGGCTTGTAGAGTTGCCACAGCGCCGCCAGTTGCTCGATAGGACAATCGTCGGTCCAGTCGCAGCGCAGGTCGGCGACCGGCCACGCCACCTCACGCACCAGCTTCATGCCGGCGGAATGGACAGGGCCAGCCTCGCCGCCGGCTGTCAGCGCCGCGCGCATAGTCGCGATGAGGCGGTCGCCGAGATGCCCCTCCGACGCCAGGAAGGCCTCGACCATCGCTTGCGGCACGCCATCATGGGCCAGCATGTTGCCGCCGCAGGCGACATTGTCAGCTCGCGCCTCCGCCCAGATGCCAAGAGCTTTGGGACCCGAATGGATCGCGGTCGCTCCAGCGGCGTCGACAGCCAGCACCTGCCGGTATTCGGGATAGGCACCGGTGCGCTTCAATATGGCAATCGCCTCCGCCGCGGACGCGCCGCGCGCCAGCAATTCGAGACCGCGCAGTCCAAGCGTAGGATCGGTGACGTTCTGGCTGGCAATGGCCCCGGCGCCCGCCTGCGCATAGGCGCAGCGCGCCGCAACAGCAGGCGACGAGGAGGACACCGCGACCCCGAACATGCCGGTGCGGCCGCACCGCGCGACAATGGAAAAGGTCATCGCAATCAGTCCGGAATGACGGCGGTGCCGTCGATCTCGACCAGCCAGTCCGGCCGCGCCAGGGCCTGCACGACAAGGCCGGTCGAGACGGGATGCACGCCTCTGATATACGCGCCCATGGTACGGTAGACCGCCTCACGATGGCGCACATCGGTGATGTAGACCACCACCTTGACCAGGTGCTCCATGGTGCCGCCGCACTCCTCGATCAGCTGGCGGATGTTCTGCATGACCTTGTGTGTCTGCTCGACCGGATCATGGCTGTCGATGTTCTTGGCCGTGTCGAGGTCCTGCGGACATTGGCCGCGCAGATAGACGGTCCTGCCGCCCCGCGTAACGACCGCCTGGCACAGATCATTGTCGAGCTTCTGCTCGGGATAAGTGTCCTTGGTGTTGAACTTTCGAATTCTTGTATGCGCCATCTTGGTCTCCGTCGGATCAGGCTCGAGGTCGGGGCATCCCGTTTGAGGTGCCGTGTCTATGCCACCTTGGTCTCGCGCTTCGCGGACGCATGGTAGGCTAGGTATTTGCGCTGCGTGGAAATATGGTCGGCCACATGCTGCGCGTCGTGCCAGACGCCCCAGATGAAGCTCGACCCCCTGCGCGATTGCCAAGGCAGTCCGAGGAAATAGATGCCGGGCTCGGTCGACACACCGCGCTGGTGCTTCGGCTTGCCCCTTTCGTCGAACACATCGACCTTCAGCCAGTTGTAGTCGACGGTGAATCCCGTCGCCCAGATGATCGAACCTATCCCGGCTTCCGACAGGTTCAGCTCGAGAATGGGATCGGTCATGCATCGCGGGTCCGGGCCGATCTTGCGGGCCTCGGGCTCTGGGGGAAGGTCGAGGCCGTTGCGGGCGACATAGGCATCTGCCTCGTCCAGAACCGACATGTAATTCGCATCGCCGCGCGCGATATTCTTGGCCAGATCGGGTGCGAAAATCATCACACCGTGCCTGTAGGATTCGGTCCGGCCAACCAGCGTCATCCCTTGCGCGGCAAGGCGCCGGAAGTCGATCGTCTGGCCGCCACGCGCGCCGCTGACCGCGATGGTGACATGTTCGGTGCCGGGCGCAGGCGCCTGCGCGTCCCACTTGCCCAAAACCCCCAGCCACCAGCAGAAGTCACGTTCGCGATAGGCCCGCGGCGGCCGATCGTGCGGCCCGACCGAGAGATAAACCCGCCGTCCCGCACGCTGGAGTTCGTCGGCGATCTGCACCCCCGAAGACCCGGAGCCGACCACCAGCACCGCGCCTGCGGGCAGTTGGCCGGGATTGCGATAGGCGCTGGAATGTATCTGCATAGGTCCGGCGTCCCCGGGAACGACGGCCGGGATGACCGGATGCTGGAAAGCGCCGGTGGCGGCAACCACGCTCCTGGCTTCGATCACGCCATCCGAGGTTTCGATCCGGAAGCCGGGACGGCCGACAAGCCTTTCCACTTTCCTGACCTCCACGCCGCAGCGGATGGGGGCAGCGATCATGTCGGCGTAAGCGACAAAATAGTCGGCGACCTTCTCCTTGCCGATAAAGGCATCCGGACCGGCATTGGGAAATTCCATGCCGGGAAAACGGTCATGCCAGGCGGGACCATTGGCAACCAGCGAGTCCCATCTCTCGCTACGCCAGCGTTCGGCGATGCGGTCCCGCTCCAGCACGAGATGGGGCACGCCGCACTTGCTCAGATGCTCGCTCATCGCCAGCCCCGCCTGGCCGCCGCCAACAACAAGCGTGTCTACTGTTTCGACTGGCATTCAGCGGCCCTTTCTGGCTCTCCCCGAGAGTTTCTGCGCATGCGGCGGAGGTCTGATCGTTGGTTTACTGGAGGGACCGGGCAGCGAAAATTACGATTTCATGTGGCAGTGGTTAGCTTGTTCCTAAATGCTGAATTGGCCGCGCGCAGACGGCTACGCCAGTATTGCCATAGCCGCCTTTTCGCCAATCATCATGGATGGCGCATTGGTGTTGCCACCGATCAATGTCGGCATGACGGAGGCATCAGCGACGCGCAGATTGTCGAAACCGCGCACCTTGAGACCGGCGGGATCACCCACCGCCATGGCGTCGTTGCCCATCCTGGCCGTGCCAACCGGATGATAGACGGTAAGAGCCTCGGCACGCAGATAGGCGAGAATCTCGTCATCGGTGTTCACGTTGGGCCCAGGCAGGATTTCCGGTCCGCGGATGCCGCCGAAAACCGGCGAAGCCAGGATCGAACGCGCGACCTTTATGCCCTCGACGAGGGTCAGGGCATCCTGTTCGTCACTGAAGAAGCGATGGTCTATGAGCATATTGCGGCGGGTGCCGTCGCGTTGAAGCGTGATTTCGCCGACGCTCCCGGGTCTCAACACACAGGTGTGCACGGCATAGCCGTGGCCATATTCGACGAGCCGACCGCGATGGCTGCGATAGCCCGGCACGAAGTGGAACTGAATGTCGGGTATGCTCCCGGCATACTTCGTCCTGGCAAAGCCGCCGGCTTCGACATAGTTGGTCGTCAGCATGCCTTTGCGCCGGGCGAAATACTGGAACGGCGCCGCCAGCATCGCCGGAAGATTGGCAAGTGAAAGGCCGAGCGTCTTGCGGCTGTTCGATCGCACCGTGATCATGCCATCGACATGGTCGCGCAAGTTCTTACCGACGCCTGGCAGGTTCGCGACCGGTTCAATCCCCGCTGCTTTCAGCTCCCCGGCCGGGCCGACGCCGGAAGCAAGCAGAATGCGCGGCGATCCGATCGCACCCGCGCTGAGGACGACCTCCGCTCGGCACCCCAACCGTTGGGTTGCGCCTTCCCTGATCACGTTGACGCCGGTGACGCGCTCGCGTTCAATCGCCAGATCAAGAACCTCGACGCCTGACAATATCCGTAGATTCGAGCGGCCGAGAATCGGCCGGACAAAGGCGCTGTAGGCCGAGAAGCGCTCGCCTCTGTTCTGGGTGACGTTGTAGATGCCGAGGCCGAGTTGGCCACCGGCATTGAAGTCGCGGTTCTCGGGCAGGCCTACGCCTCTGCCCGCCTCAACCCACAGGCTGGATACCACGTTGGGATCGCGCGGATTGTCGACCAGCAATTCGCCGTCGAATCCGTGATAGGCGGGGCTCTGCAACAGGCAGTTCCGCTCCAATTTCTTGAAGACGGGCAGGACATCGGCATAGGACCACCCGGCACAGCCAAGCGCTGCCCATTCATCGTAGTCCTGCGCGGCGCCACGAATATAGACCATCGAGTTGATCGAACTCGACCCGCCAAGAACCTTGCCCCGGTTGACCGGTATGCGGCGGTTGTTGAGCAGCGGCTGCGGCACGCCCTTGTAGCCGTAGTCGAAGTTCGGATTGCCGTAGAGCGAGAGAATGCCGGCCGGCACGCGCACCCTGGTGCGGTCGTCGCTGCCGCCCGCCTCGATCAGGCAGACACGAACTGCCGGGTCTGCGCTCAGCCTGTTTGCCAAGACACAGCCGGCCGAGCCCGCGCCAATGACGATATAGTCAAATTCCGCCGCCTCGATGCTCATGCCTTGCCCGTTTCATCATCCACACCGAAGACTGCCGATGTCTGTTTCATGCATGTCGTCTGCCCAAAACCGAGGTCACTTTTGAGCGACATGCATTAGTGCTCGTCGTCTTCGTCGTTCTTCAGGAGCTCGAGGATCTCCCGCTTCATGGCGATGAAGTTCGGCTCCATGACCAGATCCATGCTGCGTGGACGCGGGAGGCCTACGCGGATTTCCTTCTTGATCTGACCGGGCCGGCCGGACATGACGAGCACCCTGTCCGCCAGCAGGATCGCTTCGTCGATGTCATGGGTAACGAACAGGACCGTCTTCTTGGAATGATCCCAGATCCTCAGCAAAAGCTTCTGCATGCTGTGACGGGTTTGGCTGTCGAGCGCTCCAAAAGGCTCATCCATCAGCAGCACGTCCGGATCATTGGCGAGCGCGCGCGCAATCGCAACGCGCTGCTTCATGCCGCCCGACAGCTGAGACGGGTAATGGTTGGCGAACTTTGCCAGACCGACCTCGTGGAGAAAATGCTCGACAATGACCCTGCGCTCGGCCGGCGCAATGCCCTTCCGCTTCGGGCCATATTCGACGTTCTGCGCCACCGTAAGCCAGGGAAACAGCGTATATGCCTGAAACACCATGCCGCGATCCGGGCCCGGCTCGGTAACAGGCTTGCCGCCGACTACGATCATGCCGCCGGTCCGCTCCTCAAGACCGGCGACGAGATAAAGCAGGCTCGACTTGCCGCAGCCGGATGGGCCGACGATCACACAGAATTCGTTGGGCACGACGTGAAAGGAAATGCCATCCAGCGCCAGCACCGCATTGTCACCCTTGCCGTAGCGCAGGACCACATTGTCGATGCCTATGTCGGAACTCTTTGGTTTCGTCGTAAGATTCAGGGCGTCCATGTGTGCGTGTTCCTCAATTGGCCCAGGGAGCGACGAGGCGGCGGATGCCCCGGAACAATTGGTCGGTGCAAAGACCAAGGATGCCGATCATGGCGATGGCCATGAAGATCACGTCGACCTGAAAGCCGCGCATGGCTTTGAGCGAGATGTAGCCAAGTCCGCTGCGGGCGGCGACGAGTTCGGCCACGACGAGATAGGTCCAGGCCCAGCCCATGGTGACGCGCAGCACATCCAGCACGCTCGGAAGCGTGGCCGGAAAGACGATGTGGAAGACCGTGTCGCCTCGTTTCGTGCCGAGCGTATAGGCTGCGTTGACAAGGTCGCGCTGGACGCTGCGAGCGCTGTCGGCGATCATGACGAGCTGCTGGAAGAAGACGCCGAAGACGATGACGGCAACGCGCTGCTCGATGCCGATGCCGATCCACAGGATGAAAAGCGGCACGAAGGACGTCACCGGCAGATAGCGTATGAAATTGACCAACGGTTCGAGAACGGCCTGGACGATGCGATAGGTGCCCATCGTCAATCCAAGCGGCACCGCAACGATGCTCGAAAGGACGAAGCCGATCAACACCACCTGGACGCTGGCGAAAACATGCTCCCACAACGACCCGTCAAGCGCCATGCTGATGGTGGTGGACAACACGGATTCGGGGCGAGGCAGGAACATTTCCTTGACCGCTCCGGAATAGGTCAGCGCGAACCAGCCGCCGATGACGGCGATCCAGACCATGAAGCCGAGCGTAATGGAGAGAGAGCGCGGCACAGCCCGAAACGGTGTGGCGATGACTTTCAGGACGGATCGACCGGCCTGACCTTCTTCAACTCTCGCGGTCACGCCATTGCTGACCAGAGAGCTCGTGTTCGGTGCTAGTGTCACGGGATACCCTTTTGGGCCGCTTGGACCGGAGGCGCGAGGTCCGCCTCCGGTTCAGCCAAATCACTTTGCAAGGTCAAATTACTTCGCAGGCCAAGCTACTTTGCAAGGCCAAGCTACTTCCAAGGCCAAGCTACTTTCCAAGGCCAAGCTACTTCCCAAGGAAGGACGTATCGACGAGGTCGTCATACTTGACGTCCATTTTGAGCTTGCCGAAGCCGCCCCAGATATCGCCGCCCAGCTTGATCAGCTTGCCGGCTTCGCCAGTCTCGCCACCGGCGAAGAATTCGGCATTGCGCTGCTTACCGTAGAAGTTCACGCCAGCGGCCGAGGAAGCGAAGTCCTTCGGATCCTTCAGCCAGCCGCCGACGCCTTTGGCCATCACCTCATACGCCTTCTCAGGATTCTCCTTGATGAACTCGTTGGCCTTGTAGAGGCCCTTCACCAGCGCCTCGACATCTCCGGGGTTCTTCGTGATGTAGTCGCAGTTGAGCGCCACCACATCGACGATCAAGCCGGGTGTCCTGGAGGAGTCGATCAGCACCTGTCCCTTGTTTTCCTTCTTGGCCAGCGTCAGATGCGGTTCCCAGGTGACGGCAACGGGAATGCGGTCGGCCATGAAGGCGGCAGCGGCATCGTCTGCCGTCATGTTGGTGATCTTCACATCGGCCTGGGTGAGACCGGCCTGCTTGAGCAGGATATTGAACCAGAACTGCGACACTGAACCCTCGTTCAGCGCTACGTCCATGCCTTTGAGGTCGGCGATGCTCTTGACCCCGCTGGGCGCGAGCACGCCATCGCCGCCATGGCTGTCATCCAGCGCATAGACCGACTTGAAGCAAACATCCTTCGAACGATACTTCATGATCTCGTCGACGGTCGATGCGCTGCCGTCGAGCTCGCCGGCGGCAACAGCCGCCATATACAGCGATGCTTCCTCGATGATTTCAAGCGAGACATCGAGCCCACCTTCCTTGAAGTAGCCCATGTCACGGGCAAGGAAGAGCGGTCCGTACCCCACCCAGGTCGTCATGCCCAGTTTCAAGCTGCCAGCTTCGGCGTGGAGGCTCACCGATATGGCGCTGAGCGCAATGCCGGCCACCAGCGCGGCCCGGCGAAACTTCGAGATTATTGTCGTCATCACGTTCCCCTGTTTTCTGAAGTCGAGCGTTATCCCGGCCCGAACGAAACCCGCTCCGGAGGCATCGCCGAAGCCTGTCGCCTGACGTTCTTTTCTTGTTTTCTTTCAGCCGATGGCGGAGCAAAGCACGTTGGGTGCGCTGCACAAATTATGATTTTCAGTAGTTCGGCTTAGGCTGGACCTAACCAGACTGCGTTGCGTCTGCGCCATCGCGATTTCGCCCTCAGCAAGCTGCACCATTTCTTCTTTCCTCGGCCGGCCCGGGGCCACACCATTTTACGCGCCATTTATTGGCCGGGGCTGAGAGACGGGGAACTGGAGCCGAGCCATCGCGGGCTGCGGCCTAAAACGAACGGGTTGCAGTTCGGCGATTTCGCCATTCTGGCAGATCCGTCCGGACGGCTGATCCGTCTTTTCGGAATCGAGCCACCTGGCCTGACAAGCGCGCTGGCGCTGTCGGATTGGGTTGTCCAATTTGTCGGAAAGACGAACTTCTTCTTGCTTTAGCCCTTGACCGCCCCAGCGGTCATGGATCCCGATATCTGCCGATACATCACAAGACCCAGCAATGCCGGCGGCAAGGCGCCCAGCATCATGACGGCGGAAGCGGTTCCCCATTTTACGCCACCGCCGCTCGCGGCGAAGAAGAAGGATGCGCCGACCGTCATCGGCACGGCACGACTGGTTGTCAGCATGAGGCCGAAGAGGAATTCGTTCCAGGCGGTGATGAAGCCGAAGATGAAGGTTGTGACGAGCGCCGGTCGGATGACGGGCCGGACGATCATCATCATCACCTGCAAGGAACTTGCGCCATCGACTTTCGCCGCCTCGTCGAGTTCGACTGGTACATCTGAAATCGCGTTTACCAGGATGACGAGTGCAAGCGGCGCGTTGACGATGGTCAGGATGAGCCCGAGCCCGATCCGCGTATCGAGCAGGCCCAGCCACTGGTACATCATGTAAAGCGGGATCGCGAAGATGATCAGCGGCACGGCGCGAAGATTGATGACGATCGGCAGGACCAAGCGCTTTCCCGCCTCGCTGCGCGCGATCGCATAGGCAGCCGGGAACGCGAGCACGATCGCAAGGCCGGTTCCGATCAGCGCCGCCACGGTGCTGTTCAGCAGATAGGCATAGATGTTGAAGCGGCTGGTCTGCGTCAGGACCTCCAGATAGTTGTCGAGCGTCGGCTGGCTGATCCACAAACCGGGGTTCGTCGAAAGCTCGCGCTGGCTTTTGAGCGATGTGATCAGCGTCACGATAATGGGGAAATTCATCGCCAGCACGGCGATGGCAAAAACGATCCAGCGCAGTGCCCCGGCCATCGTCAACGCTTCCTGCGGCCGGCAAGCCGGTTAAGGCAGTGGAGAACGATGAACGACGCCATGAACAGGACAACCGAGGCGGCGACCGCCTTGCCAATAGCCCCTTCCTTGAAGAAGGCTTGGTAGATGTAGATCGACAAGGACGTCGTTGAACCTCCTGCACCACTGCCGGTCAATGCATAGACATTGTCGAACACCCGGAAACCGTCGATGAAACGGATGAAAAACGCGATGACCAGCGTCGGCTTCATCAATGGCAGGTCGATCCACCGGACGATCTCAAACGGTGATGCGCCATCGAGCGAGGAGGCTTCGCGCACGTCGAGCGGTATGGCCGAATAGGCCATGTAGAAGAGCAGGAAGGCGAAAGGCGTCCATTGCAGCGTCTCCACGACGACAAGGGTGCGGAAGGCATTGTTGATGTCGAGGAAGGCCGGGCTGTCACCGAACCATTCGAAGAGATAGTAGGGGACGGGGCCCGCAAATTCATGCAGCACCAGCCGGTACATGAGACCGACCATGGCCGGCGCGACCATCAGCGGCAGCATCAACGGCGCCATCAGGACTGGTCGCTTGCTCAGAAGCGGTGCCAGGAAGATGGCAAGGAAAAGACCGATCAGACATTCCGCTGATGCGGTAAGAATACCGAAGCGCAGAGAGAACCAGGCCGAGCTCCAGAATTCGCGGTCGTTCAACACCGCGACATAGTTGCTGAAACCGCTCAACACCGGACTGCGCAGCGTCTCGAATGTGACGGCCGAAATGGAATAAATCAGATTGACGATCGCCGGAAAGCCGAGGAACAGCAGCAGGAAGCCGACCAGCGGCGTCAGATACATCCTGCCTTCGGCACGTGTCACAAGGGCCATGTCGATCCGCCAAACGCGCCGGACGCCGAGCTCGACCCGGCGTCCGGCAAATGGTTCATTTCTTGAGAAGGTCCTGCATGCCCGCCTTGGTGTGGGCGAGCGCATCCTCGAGGCTCTGCTGGCCGGACCAGTAGCCGGTAAACTCCTTTGCCTGCAGCTCATAGACCGGGAGCGCACTCGCGGACGTCGCACCGGTCATGACATAGCCGTACTTGCTGGCGAATTCGCCGAGCTTGACGAGATCGGGACGTTCCTTCGCAACCTTGGCGACGACATCGGGAGACAATGCCGGCGAACCGCCGCTGCGCGCATAGAGCAAGGCCGCATCCTCGGTGGCGAGCCACTTCAGGAACTTGACGGCGCCTTCCTTGTTCTTGGCGTTCTTGTTGAGGCCCAAACCAAGGCCGTGGATATGATCGGCGCGTCCGTCGGGACCTGCCGGCGGCGCGACGATCCCGGTCACCTCGGCGACCGCCGGAGATTTTTCGGTGCTGGTCAGATCCGCCGCCGCGGCATTCCACTGCAGTGCCGTCGCGGCCTGACCGGATGCGAAGGCCGCGTTGGTTTCCGCATATTCGTAGCTCAGCGAATCCTTGGGCGATGACCCGGCATCATAGAGTTTCTTGTAGAGCTCGAGGCCGGTCTTGTAGGCATCGGAATCCACCGTGACATTGCCGTTCTTGTCCATCCAGTCGCCGCCGTAGGAGCGCGGCAGGGACTGGAAGACCATCATGTTGAACAGCAGGTTCTTCATCTGCAGGACCGTGCCGTAGCGCACCGGGCTGTCGGGGTTCACCTGCTTGGTGAAATAGAGGGCGGTGGCCGCCCAGTCGTCCCAGGTCCAGCTGTCCGGGTCCTTCGGCTGCAGCGGCTTGCCGAGATATTTCTGGGCGATTTCACCATAGGTCTTCTTGGCGGCGTCATCCCTGCTCAAGGCGTCGACGAGATCCTTGCGGTAGTACATGAAGTGCAGCGAAAGGTCGGTCGGCACGCCGTATTGCTTGCCGTCGAACTGCATCGTCTTGAGAACGGATTCGCCGAAAACCTTGGCCGCATCCGCGCCAAGATCGACCGGCTCCATATAGGGCGCGTAGCGACCGAGCGAGTAGGTGGCGACGAGATTCACGTCGAAGGCGTTGGATCCGGCCGCCATGTCGGCCTGCAGCTTGTCGTAAAAGCCTTCGCGGTTGAAGAACAGCAGCTCCACCTTGTCGGCATCGCTTGCCTGCTTGTTATAGGTTTCCACGGTTGCCCGCAGTGCGGTTTCCTCGGACCCGCCAGGCCAGCCGAGCACGGTCACGGTTGCGTTGGCAAAGGTCGGCAAAGCTGTCCCCGCGAGGAGGGTGGCCATAAGCGCAAAAGACGTCCTGCTCAATTTCATGATCGTTCCCTTCTTTTTTGATGATTTTTGCATGGCATGACCGGCGGCGCCGCTACTTTGCCCATTCGGCAAGATCGGCAACACCGATGACGCCGGCGTGGCCCGCGAGCTTCGCCGCAACGAGATTGGAGGAAAGGCGCGGTGGAACCTCGCCCAGATGCGCGCGCACCCGGTCGAGATAGCCATCGGCAAGACCGATGCTGCCGCCGATGACGATCGATTTCGGATCGAACATCATCTGAATGTCCCGGCACAGCGTCGCGACCCGCGAGGCGCTCCGCGAGACGATGGCGTCGGCCCAGGCCTCGCCCTTCAGCGCAAGCCCGAACACATCGGCGGCATCGGCCTTGAAGCCGGCCTTGAGGGCCTGCGAAGCGATCCAGCGGCCGGAGGTGCTGTCTTCGAGCGGGGCCTGGTCTTCAGACAAACCACGGATCAGACCGAAGTGACCGGCAAGACCGGACAGCAATCGGCCGTTGCAAACGATGCCGCCGCCAATTCCGGTCGAGATGGTCAGAAAGACGATGTCGCGACCTTGCCCGGCGCCGAATTTGTATTCGCCCCAGGCGGCTGCCTGGGCATCGTTGAACGCACAGACGGGCTTGCCGAAAACAGCGGATGCCCTTTCGACCAGCGGGTAGCCGTCGGGAATGCCAAGCGTCGCCGGATTCAACGCCGACCAGCGTCCATCGTGCACCAGCCCCGTCACCGCAATACCGATACGACTGAAGCGGCTTGACCAGGCCGACGTGCTTTGCGCAAGGGATGCCAGCCAGGCGTCGGGTCCAGCCTCTCGCGCGGTAGGCACGATCATGTCCTCGACCACCTTGCCGCCGCTGACCAGCGCGGCCATGGTCTTGGTTCCCCCGATGTCGATGCCCAGCACGGTTGGGCCAAGCACGGTTTGCGTGCCCCTTGCCGCATAGGCCCCGGAAATCGCCTGGTGGAACCACGAGGTGACGTGCTCGGTACGGGTGATCGCCGATCCGACAACCACGGCACAGGCGCCGGCGCGCGCGGCGGCGGCCGCCTGCTCCGGCGACCGGATACGCCCTTCGGCGATGACGTAGGGGCTCAGGGTTCGCATTTGAGCGATGAGGGCAATGTCCGGATCCTCCGGCTCCGGCCCGCCGACATAGCCGGAAAGCGTCGTGCCGACGAAATCGACACCCGCGGCAAGGGCCCGGCGCGCATCGTCAAGGCAAGAGCAATCGGCCATGGTCAGCTTGTTCCTGGCCTTGACGGCTTTCACAAGCGCTTCGACAGGAACGGGACGGACACGGTCCGTCGCATCGAAAGCGATGATATCGGCGCCCGCCTCGGCCAGCTTGTCGAAGAC
>NZ_RZRW01001230.1:0-797 GCF_003998745.1 Mesorhizobium sp. M7A.F.Ca.US.014.04.1.1
AGGTTGGGCGGGGTGACGAAAAGATCGATCGCCAATCGTATCGCCACCGCCAGCACCAGCAGTGCCAGCAAGGCCCTGAGCTGCTCGCCGCGCAGCCTCTGGCCGGCCTTGGCACCGTACTGCGCGCCGGCGACGCCGCCCGCCATCAACAGGAAGGCCAGCACGACATCGACTGTCTGGTTGGTGGTGGCGTGGACCAGCGTCGTATAGGCGGAGGTGAAGATGATCTGGAACAGCGAGGTGCCGATGACGACATTGGTCGGCACTTTCAGCAGATAGATCAGTGCCGGCACCATGATGAAGCCGCCGCCGACGCCCATGATCGACGACAGGAAGCCGATGCCGGCGCCAAGCCCAAGTACGGGGATGACGCTGACGAACAGTTTTGACGCCCTGAAGCGCATCTTCAGCGGCAAGCGGTGGATCCAGTTGTGCTGGCCGGATTTCTTCAGCACCGGCGCCGCACCGCTGCGCGTCGCGCGCAGCGCATTGACGCTTTCGACCAGCATCAGCCCGCCGACGGTGCCGAGCAGCACGACGTAGAGCAGCGAGATGAACAGGTCGAGCTGGCCGAGCCTGCGCAGGAAGGCGAAGACGTAGATGCCGCCGGTGGAACCGACAATGCCGCCGGCCAGCAACACCCCGCCGAGCTTGAGGTCGAGCGTACCGCGCTTCATGTGCGAAAGGACGCCGGAGACGGAGGAGGCGATGACCTGGTTGGCGCCAGTGGCGACAGCGATCGCCGGAGGGATGTTGTAGAAGATCAAGAGCGGCGTGATGAGGAAGCCGCCGCCGAC
>NZ_RZRW01001231.1:0-795 GCF_003998745.1 Mesorhizobium sp. M7A.F.Ca.US.014.04.1.1
GGAGACAAACAGCTCGTCGGCCCAGAAAAAGTCGGCGCCGCTACCGCCGATCGGGACATCGAGCGCCTGCAGGACCGCCTCGTAGAAACGCCGGCTGGCCGCGAGGTTTCTGACCACCAGTTGGATGTGGTCGATGAGCCGGCCGCGATGCAATTCCTGGGTTTCCATGAAAACGCCTCCTCGTGTGGGTTCGAATTTAGGTTGGGATAGGGCGTCGTCAATGCGGATACTTCCCAGCAGACAAAGGGCCCACCGGGAGGGGATCCGGCGGGCCTTTGGAAAGCATGTCTAGCCTTCAGGGGTCTGAGGGGGGATCAGACCTGGTAAGAACCTTTGTTGGCCGCGGAGGTTCCACCCGAACAAAAAAATTGCCGATGGCCCGTCCGCGGAATTCAAGCAGTGGAGGCGATTTCTTCGCGAGACCACTCACAGTTTGGAACCTTCCGCTCGCAACCGGGTTTGGTGGCGCGGTGGGAGGAATTGCGATTGGATTGTTTTCAGAGGCTCGAAGCGCTGGTCGACAGCGCCGGTGTCGACGATATCGAGGAAGCAACCGCTCTGCTGCGCCGGTTCAAGGGCAGGTCGCGCGAGGTCGCGGCAGCCATCGACGAATTCATGCTCGATTTCATGACCTTGGTCTTCGTCGTCGAAAACGGCGAAGAAGGTTTCGAAAGGCCGGTCCGCAAGCTCGCTCGCACCAGGCTTTCAAAGCTTGAGCGGCTGGTGACTGTAACGGCGGAGGAAAAGCCGGCTTCCAGCGCCGGCCTATCCCTTCAGGATGGCGGCTAGCCTTGG
>NZ_RZRW01001232.1:0-794 GCF_003998745.1 Mesorhizobium sp. M7A.F.Ca.US.014.04.1.1
GGCATGGTCGACGCGGTGGTGGCGGAGCTGTCAAACGAGCCGCCGGTCGCGCTCAAGCTTGTCGCCAAACGGCGCATGCGGCGACAGCGGGCCGCGTCCAAGAAGGTTACCGCGGCAGCGGCGGGTTGACCGAAATCGGCGGAAGGCCCATGGAACCAGGCGGCCCTCCGCGCGGCCTTACGGATTAGCTACCCGTCGGCGGTGAGAAATGCTCGAAATTCGCCCAGCCCAGGAAGCCGACCGGTCGGCGATCGTGCAACTGTGGCATCAGGGCTGGCATGATGCCCATGCGCATCTGGTTCCAGCCGAAATCCTGGCGTACCGAACGCCGGCGCATTTTGCGCTGTGGCTGGAGCAATCCACCGATGCCTTCCATGTGGCGGCTGCCGATGGATTGCTTGGCTTCGTCTCGATAAACGGGGCGGAGCTGGTCAAACTCTATGTAAGCCCGCAGGCACGGGGAAGCGGAACCGCCCGCGATCTGCTGTCTTATGCCGAGCATCTCTTGTGCGAACAGGGCGTGGCGGAGGCCGAGCTTTTCTGCACGGCGGGAAATGTCCGCGCGCAGAGATTTTATGCCCGCGAAGGATGGCGCTTGAACCGCAGCTTCGAAGACGCACTTTGGCTGCCGGATGATGTCGCCGGCAGGTTCACCGTGGAAACCCACTGCTATCGGAAGCATCTGGGCTTTCGTTAGCATCACTATTCGGAACGAGCTTGGCGAGATTGTCGCGGACGCTGGAGCAGGCGCCCCCTACCGGTCGACCATCGCCATGCCCCGCTCGGTATAGCGC
>NZ_RZRW01001233.1:0-792 GCF_003998745.1 Mesorhizobium sp. M7A.F.Ca.US.014.04.1.1
CCCGATGGGGCTTGGGTATCGGCAGGGGGCCGCGGGTGAAGTCCCGTACCGTTTTGTAGGCAGGCTTAGGCTCGCCGGTCCGCCATTTGCCATCTGAGAGAGCCACGAGCCTCACCAATCCCATATTGGCTTCGAAGCCGGGGGCCCAGTAGGCCTCATCGAGCAGTTCGTAGATGTGCGCGGCCTCCACCTTATATTTGTCCTTGAGTTCGCTAAGCCGCGTCATCGTCTGCTTGATGCCGTCAGCCTGCTGGCGCTCGCTGCGCTGACTTCCATAAGGATTGTTGAATTCGGTGACCCAGATCGGCTTGCCGTATCTCGAGATTTCACGGAACGCCCATTCCGGGTCATCGCCGTACATGTGCCACACAGAAATATCCCAGGCGATCCCGTCCTGCTTCATCCGCACGAACGCTCCGGTGTGGCCCCAACCGGCGGTGCCCATCGCCTTCCTTATGCTCGGATCGACCTCTGTCATGCCGTCGGACAGGCCCTTCAAGACAGCGCTCACCTTTACCCATCGCGGGCCGTAGTAATCGAGCGGTCCTGTTCCGCCCGCAGGTCCCCATGCACATGGATATTGCGAACCATCGTCGCGTTTCTCACAGGGCTTGATGATGGCATAGTTTTCCATCTCGTTGCCGAGTTCCCAAACACGGATGTCGTTCTTGAACCTGGTAGCAAGGGTGACCGCCAGTTTCCGGGTGCTCGCGTAGAGCTCTTCCGGACTATCCTTGTCCAGATCGGCGACCGCAGGCGTGATGACGGGCAGGATCTCGATCCCTCTCGCCT
>NZ_RZRW01001234.1:0-790 GCF_003998745.1 Mesorhizobium sp. M7A.F.Ca.US.014.04.1.1
CGAGGCGCTGCTTGCCGGCCGTCTTGTTCCGGGGTTTCGATTCGACGGCGACCCGCTCGCTTTGGCCGATGCCACCATCTATGTGCCGACACGCCGTGCCGCGCGTGCCTTGCGGGGTGTCTTCGTCGACAGCCTGGCGGCACGCGGCGGCGGCGGCTCGGCGATCCTGCCGGTCATCCGGCCACTCGGCGAATTCGACGAGGATGAGGCTGCGTTCGAGACCGAGGCAGCGGCGGCCATCGATCTGGCGCCGCCGATTTCGGCAACCGAACGCCTGTTGCTGCTGACGCCGCTGGTGCGCGCCTGGAAACGCCGGCTGCCGGCGCATGTCGCCGCCCTTTTCGCCGAGGAGATCGTCATCCCGGCTTCCACCGCCGACGCGATCTGGCTGGCGCGCGATCTCGCCCGGCTGATGGACGAGATCGAGACGGAAGGCACCGACTGGGCCAAGCTCACCGATCTGGTGACCGGCAATCTTGCCGGATGGTGGCAGGTGACGCTCGAATTCCTCGGCATCGTCACCGAAGCCTGGCCGAAATTCCTCGCGGAAAGCGACCGCTCCAATCCGGCCGCGCATCGCAGCGCGCTGATCCGCGCCGAGGCGGCGCGGCTGCAGCGCAATCCGCCCGCCGGCCCGGTCATCGCCGCAGGCTCGACCGGCTCGATACCAGCGACGGCCGAATTGCTTGCCGCGATCGCGCGCCAGGCGCGGCAATCGCCTGGAACGACGCTTCGTCCAGCGTCCGGTCGAGACCCGGCAGCACGATGGCGCCGCCGGGCAGGCGCGCGA
>NZ_RZRW01001235.1:0-786 GCF_003998745.1 Mesorhizobium sp. M7A.F.Ca.US.014.04.1.1
GATGAACACCATGGGCCAGGCACTCAAGATAGCCGAGCAGAATGGACCTCTCATCTTGTCCTACATGGACCGGAATGGGAAGATTGCGATTGGGCAGGTCGCGGACGGTTTTGGCATGTCCAAAGGCCAGTTGGCCCAGACTGCAGGTCTTGCACGCGAGACGCTTTATCGGTCAGAGCGTAGCGCCACGGTAAAGACCCAGGGGCGTCTGCGAGAAATGCTCGAGATCATCAGCCGAGTGACGGAATGGGCGGGTGGCAAGGAGCAGGCGATGGCCTGGTATCGGGCTCAGCCGCTTCCGGCATTTGGGGGACGCACCGCTGAGGCGCTGGTGAAGGACGGCAAGGCAGCAGCGGTCCGTGATTATCTCGATCACATGGCCGTTGGCGGGTTTGCGTGAGGTTCGTCGGAACCTGCTACCGCGCACATGATCCACGTTGGGCATTCAAGCCGACTTCCGGCGAAGGAGCGGCGATCCGAGGGGCTCGATTCAATCCCAAAGGCGTGCCGGCGCTCTATCTGGCGCTGACCATCATGACAGCGATCAAGGAAGCCAACCAGGGCTTCGCACAGCGGATCGATCCCTGCGTGCTTTGCTCCTATGAGATCGATTGTGACGACATCGCGGATCTGACAATGGAAGAGCGGAGAGGAGAGTTTTCTGTGACGCTCGAAGAGATGGCCTGTGCCTGGGCGACGGCTCTCAGCAACGGAGAACGTCCAGCGTCCTGGTCCATCTATGAGCGGTTGCAACCCCGAAATGTTGCCGGCATCGTGGTTCCGAGC
>NZ_RZRW01001236.1:0-780 GCF_003998745.1 Mesorhizobium sp. M7A.F.Ca.US.014.04.1.1
GAGGCGGTTCTGCTCGGATCCGATGGCGAGAAGATGGGCGACGATTTCCGCGGCACTGGATTGAGGCGAGAGCTCTGCCACGGCAGAGACCTATTTTTCGAGACGGGCGAGCAGCGAGGACGTGTCCCAGCGCTTGCCGCCCATCGCCTGCACATCCTTGTAGAACTGGTCGACGAGTGCGGTGACCGGCAGTCTGGCGCCATTGCGGTCGGCCTCGGCCAGGCAGATGCCGAGATCCTTGCGCATCCAGTCGACGGCGAAGCCGAAATCATATTTGCCGGCGTTCATCGTCTTGTGGCGGTTCTCCATCTGCCAGGAGCCCGCGGCGCCCTTGGAAATCACCTCGATCACCTTCTCGATGTCGAGCCCGGCCTTCTTGCCGAAATGGATGCCTTCGGCCAAGCCCTGGACGAGACCGGCTATGGTGATCTGGTTGATCATTTTGGTGAGCTGGCCGGCACCGGCCGACCCCATCAAGCCGACCATGCGGGCAAAAGCGTCGATGACAGGCTTCGCTTTGTCGAAAGCGTCCTGCTAGCCGCCGACCATCACGGTCAGCACGCCGTTCTCGGCGCCGGCCTGGCCGCCCGAGACCGGCGCATCGACAAACGAAAACCCGCCGGCTCGCGCCGCCGCCGCCAGCTCGCGAGCGACCTCGGCCGAGGCGGTGGTGTTGTCGATGAAGACCGAACCCTTCTTCATCGATTTGAAGGCGCCTTCCGGACCGGTCGTCACCGAACGCAGATCGTCGTCATTGCCGACACAGGAGAACACAAAATC
>NZ_RZRW01001237.1:0-777 GCF_003998745.1 Mesorhizobium sp. M7A.F.Ca.US.014.04.1.1
GGGCGGCACTTTCAGCCGGGTGATGACAAGCCCCTGCACGCCGCCGGCAGCGGCTCCGACGATGATGGCGGCCAGCAGCGCGGCGAACCAGCCGAACCCTTGCGTGCCGCTCGTCGACAGCGACAGCGTGTTGGCCGTGCCGCCCTTGGCGACCACGGCGGCGACCATGCCGCAGAAGGCGAGCAGCGAGCCGACCGACAGGTCGATGCCGGCGGTAAGGATGACGAAGGTCATGCCGAGCGCGATCAGCCCGGTGATCGAGATCTGCCTTGTGATGTTGAACAGGTTGATCGGGTCCATGAAGCTCGGCTTCAGCACCGTGAAGACGATGATCAGCGCCACCAGGAACAGCAGCGGCCCGAAGCTCATCAAAAGCCGCGCGAAGTTGATGCCGCCGCGCTGATCCTGCTCCCCCGCCACGCTCATAGTGTCTCCTTGCGGTCGAGTGCCATCAGTTCCATCAGTCTTTCCTCGTTTGCTTCGACGCCCGGCATCTGGCCGGTGATGCGTCCGCGGCGCATGGTGACGATGCGGTCCGAAACCGCCAGCACCTCGGGCAGTTCGGACGAGATCATCATCACCGCAATGCCGCGCGCCGCAAGCTGCACCAGGATCTGGTGCACCTCGGTCTTGGCGCCGACATCGACGCCGCGCGTCGGCTCGTCGACGATCAGCACTTTCGGATCGCGCGCGAGCCAGCGCGCCAGGATCACCTTTTGCTGGTTGCCGCCCGACAGGCCCTCGATCGCCTGCTCGGCCGAAGCCATGCGGATCGAC
>NZ_RZRW01001238.1:0-776 GCF_003998745.1 Mesorhizobium sp. M7A.F.Ca.US.014.04.1.1
CGAGAGCACTTCACTTCACCTTGGAACAACTCACGCGCTGGAAAGTTAGGACCTGGCATCGAAGTCTATTTCTCCTCGATCCGCGCTTAACAAATGTTAGTCGTAACATAAACTAAAGATTACGGGAAGGAACATCTCAATGGAAGCAGCCTTGGGCAGGGTATCCGCCAGTAAACACACTGGCAGGGAAAATCTACTGGTTTGCTTCTCCCACTTGCGATGGAATTTCGTTCATCAACGGCCGCAGCATATCCTCACCCTCGCATCAGAGCAGCAGAGAGTGGTCTACTTTGAGGAGCCTGTTTTCGAAGAACTGCCACAGCCGCAGATGCGGACGAGCGAGGCATCGCCAAACATCCTGATCGTGACACCAGTGCTGCCGCTCGGCGCGTCGGCCGCGAAATCAGATGCCGTGCAGCGGAGGTTTGTTCAGCAGATCATAGCTTCTATGCCGCACAGCCGGCTGATCGCCTGGTATTACACGCCGATGGCTCTCCGCTTCACGGAGTTTCTTGACCCAGACATATGCGTCTACGACTGCATGGACGAACTCTCCGCTTTCAAGAATGCGCCGCCCGAACTGGCGCAGATGGAAAAGGCACTTCTGCGCCGCGCCGATCTCGTTTTCACCGGTGGCCTGAGCCTGTTCGAGACCAAGCGCCGCCTGCATCAGGCTATTTACCCCTTTCCGAGCAGCATCGACGTGAAACCTTTTCACAAGGCAAAGCTGCCAGGAAAGGACCCAGCCGATCAGGCCGGCATTCCTCACCCGAGGG
>NZ_RZRW01001239.1:0-769 GCF_003998745.1 Mesorhizobium sp. M7A.F.Ca.US.014.04.1.1
GACGTGCAGGGCAAGGTTGACGTTCTCGCTCCACACCGAGGCGGCGAGGCCATAGCGCGTGTTGTTGGCGAGCTCGATCGCTTCCTCGGTGTTGCGGAAGGTCATGGTCGCCAGAACAGGGCCGAACACCTCTTCTTGCGCCAATATGTTAGCTGGCGAAACACCTGTGGCGAGCGTCGGCAGATGGTAGTAGCCGGAGGACGGCAGCCCGGCATCCGGCTGCCAGCAAACAGCGCCCTGTCTGGCGCCTTCGGCAACCAGGCCCTTGACGCGCTCGAGCTGGGTCAGATCGACCAGCGGGCCGATATCGGTGTTCTTGTCGAGCGGGCTGCCGACGCGCAGCCGGCTCATCCGCGTCTTGACCTTGGCGATCAGGGCGTCGGCTATGCCTTCCTGCACCAGGAGCCGCGAACCGGCGCAGCAGACCTGGCCCTGGTTGAACCAGATGCCGTCGACCAGGCCTTCGACGGCGCTGTCGAGATCGGCATCCTCGAAGACGATGAAAGCCGATTTGCCGCCGAGCTCCAGCGACAGTTTCTTGCCCGAGCCGGCGGTGGCCTTGCGGATGATCTTGCCGACCTCGGAAGAGCCGGTAAAGGCGATCTTCTGGACGCCGGGATGGTTGACGATGGCGACGCCGGCCTCAGGGCCGCCCTGGACGATGTTGACGACGCCCTTCGGCACGCCGGCACGCTCGCAAATCTCGGCGAACAGGATGGCGGTCAGCGGCGTGAACTCGGCCGGCTTCAGCACCACGGGGCAGCCGGCG
>NZ_RZRW01000124.1:0-12237 GCF_003998745.1 Mesorhizobium sp. M7A.F.Ca.US.014.04.1.1
CGCGCGCGCCATCACCGCCGAGGAGTTGCAGGACCGCTACCACACCCATTGCGACCCGCGCCTCAACGCCGACCAGGCGATCGAACTGGCGTTCCTGGTGTCAGACCTGCTCAAGAAGAGCCACCCGGTGCAGCACAAGCAGGTTGCGAACGGTTAAGCTCGATTTCGGCCTGAACGGCTGACGGAAAAAGCGCTGGAGAAATCCGGCGCTTTTCTTTTGGTTGGTTCAGTGCCCGCGTTCCCAGCGCAGGCCGGCGAGTCTGGGGTCAGCAAACGCCGCCCTTGAAAACTCGATGCGCTTTTCCGGAAACTCGCAGATCGCCTGCACGCCGAACGCACCAAGCCGGATGCGCCAGGTCCGCGGCTCCATTCTCCACGCCAGTACATGTCGCATTTGCTTGCGTGCGTGCGCCGCAAAGCTGGAATCCTGAAGGCGATGCCAGGCACTTTTCTTTCAAGGAGGATCGACGTGAGTGGTGGTCACCAGGGATCGTGTCTGTGTGGAGCCGTCCGCTTCAGAACGAACGGAGCGTTGCGTGGCGTCGTCTATTGTCATTGCTCGCAATGCCGCAAGCAGAGCGGACATTTCTATGCCGCGACCAATGTTGCCAATGTCGACATCGTGATCGATGGCGTGGAAAGTATCACCTGGTACGAAGCCTCTACCTTCGCCAGGCGTGGGTTCTGCAAGGCATGCGGGTCGGTGCTGTTCTGGAAGCCGCGAGACCAGGACTACGTTTCAGTCATGGCGGGATCGTTCGACAAGCCGACAGGTCTTGAGGGGGAATGCCATATCTTCGTTGGTGACAAGGGCGACTATTATTCGATCGACGACGGGCTGCCGCAGTTTGAAAAGTCGACACCGTCCATACCGGTTGCTGAATGAATCTTGGACAAGTCACCTTATTCCATTGATCTGGCCAGCCATTGCATTATCCCGTGCCGGTGATTCGCAAAGGGGTTTGGCATGCAGCGGCTGATCGACGCTTATTTCAATTCGGTGCGGGCGTTTCGCAAGCTGGCCGCCAGCGAGAAGGCTTTCCAGCAGGAGCTGATGCTGCTGGCGCTGGCACTGCCGCTCGGCTGGTTCGTTTCGATCTCGTGGCGCGGTTATGCCTTGCTGATCGGCGCGGTGCTGCTCTTGATCATGGTCGAGGTGCTTAACACCGGCATCGAGGCGGCATGCGACGCTTTCAGCCGCGAGTTCAATGTCGACATCCAGTTGGCCAAGGATTGCGGTTCGCTGGCGGTGCTGATTTCGGTGCTCATCGTCGCCGGTGTCTGGGGCATCGCCATTATCGAGCGGATCACTGGGCTACCGATCTAGCCTTTCGATGCCTATATGGCAGTCACCAAAGGAGACTGTCATGGCCGGGGCCGCCAATTTTCTGCTTCTCGAACGCGTGGGCCTGCCAGACGATCTGCGCTGGCTCGTCGAAAAATACCCGCGTGAAAACTGGCAGGACCATGCCAACGTCCACGGCATCGCCAATATGTGGCTGCAGCGGCACGACATGTTCCGCGAACTTGGCGGCATGCTGGCCAACGGCATTGACGACTTCCGTGAGGGACGGCTGACGGCGCCTGATTTCGCGCGCTGGTTCGCGCCGCGCCTCAATCATTTTCTTGGGCATCTCGACGGTCACCACAATGTCGAGGATTATCAATATTTCCCGATCTTCGCCAAGGCCGAGCCCCGTTTGAAGCGCGGCTTCGAGATTCTCGATGCCGACCACCACACCATCCATGAAGGGCTGGAGCGCAATGCCGAGGCGGCCAATGCCTTCATTAAGACGCTTCAGGAGAGCGAGGACAGACAGCGCTTTGCAGCCGACGCCTATGCCGACGAAAACAGCCGGCTGATCGCCATGCTGACAAGACATCTTGCCGACGAGGAAGACCTGATCGTCCCGCTTATCCTCGATCGGGGGGATCAGGCGCTCGGCGTGGATTGACGATCAGCCTTCCCTGGCGCGTTCCCTCCTGGCGATGTGACGGGCGACGAGCCATGCCACAACGGCCACGGTCAGGCCGATGCCAAGACCGATCAGCAACCGTTCGTGATGCATCAGCGCCTGGCCGATGAAGTGCTCTGCGCCAAGTCCAAAGACATAACCGATCGTACCGAACAGCACCGCCCAGACCGCCGATGAAAGCGCGTTGAGGATGACGAAGCGCGGCGCTGTGATATTGGAGAGCCCGGCTGCAATGCCGCCGACGAGACGCATGCCGTAGATATAGCGGTTCGACAGCACGAAAATGTCGGGATGGGTGTTGAGCAGGCGAAAGGCGCGGCGAAAGCCGGGCCGCTTGCGCAATCTGACGACATAGGGATGGTCGGCAAAGCTTCGTCCGAGGATGAAGAAGAAAGTGTCGCCGACAAAGGCGCCGAGGCCGGCCGCAAGGACGGCGTGCCACAGCACGAAGACCTGCTGGTGGGCGAAGAAGCCGCCGAGAATGGCAGCACTTTCGCCCTCCGCGATGCAACCGACAAAGACCGCGAGCAGCCCGTATTGTTCGATGAAATGGTGGATCGCGTCGGTCATGAAGCCGACTGCTGCGAAGACAGCCTTTCGTCGATCCGCTTGATCATCTCGGTCAGTTGCACGATCTCGTCGCGCATGCCGAGAATCTGGCCGTGGCGCAGTTCATCCAGCTTTTCATGCAGCGCCATGATCTCGATCTCGGCTTTCAGGTTGACCTCGTAATCGTGGGCGGCGTCGATGCGGTCGCGTTCGGTCTGGCGGTTCTGCGCCATCATGATCACAGGCGCCTGCAAGGCGGCTACCATCGACAAAACGAGATTGAGGAAGATGAACGGGTAGGGATCGAAGGCGTCACGCGACAGCAGCCAGACATTGCCCGCCGTCCATAAGACCAGAAAGGCGATGAAGGTCAGGATGAAGGACCATGACCCGCCGATGCGGGCGATCGTATCGGCAAGCCGGTCGCCGAAGGTCTGGTGGAAGGCAACGGCCTTGTTGGTGTCGCGCGAGATGGTGGTGCGTTCGAGCGTCGATTGCAGCACCCGGCTTTCGAGCTGGCTGAGGCCGTCCGGCCGCCGCTTGAGCCAGCGGTTCGCCAGATCGTCGATCGTCTTGTTCATGGCCATCTCCAGGGTCTTAGGCTTGCCGTAAGAGGTAGAGGCTGCCGGCTCACACGGGAAGTGTTAGATTGATTCCAGTTGCCGAGGGACCAATGGCCGATTTCAAGAAAATTCGCGCTCGCGCCGCAAAACGTAAGGGCGGCGAAGAGGAACTGACGTCGCTGCTTGGTCCGGCGCCTGACAATGCCGCCGTGGCTGACATCCCCGATGACCGCATTCTCTCCATTATGGCTGAGCGCGTCTTCGCCGCCGGTTTCGTCTGGCGCGTCATCGAGCAGAAATGGCCTGGCTTCGAGGAGGCGTTTCTGCGCTTCGAGCCGAAGCGGCTGTTGTTCCAGCCCGATGATTTCTGGCACGATCTGACGGC
This sequence comes from Mesorhizobium sp. M7A.F.Ca.US.014.04.1.1, assembly GCF_003998745.1. Lineage (NCBI taxonomy): Bacteria > Pseudomonadati > Pseudomonadota > Alphaproteobacteria > Hyphomicrobiales > Phyllobacteriaceae > Mesorhizobium > Mesorhizobium sp. M7A.F.Ca.US.014.04.1.1. The sequence continues at coordinate 3,474 of NZ_RZRW01000124.1, forward strand.
CGACCAGCGCATCGTACGCAACCCGCAGAAGATCAGATCCGTTCGCGACAATGCTGCCTTTGTCGAGCGTGTGTCGAAGGAATATGGCGGTTTCGGCAAATTCCTTGCGGAATGGCCTGATGATGACCAGGTCGGGCTGATGGCCTGGCTCGGCAAGCATGGCAGCCGGCTGGGCGGCAACACGGGCCAGTATTTCCTGCGCTGGCTGGGGTGGGATGCGTTCGTCATCTCGGGCGATATGGCCGCGGCGTTGCGCGACGCCGGCCTCGACATCGCCGAAAGCCCGACTTCGAAGAAGGACCTGGACAAGATCCAGAGGCAAATCAATCAATGGGCAGCGGAGACGCATCTGCCGCGCCGCCATATTTCACGCATCCTGGCGATGTCGATCGGCGAGAACCATTCGCCGCAAGCGCTGCGCGAATATATGGGCGACGACTGAAACGTGGTCGCTTGCCACGATCGGCATTCGTCGATCGGTCAACACGATCGAATCGATCGGTCCGGACACGAATGACATTCGTCATTTGCTCCGAATTGGTCCAAACGAACGCCATTGCCCGAGCAATTTTGCCGCGCTAAGTCAGCAGGCATGACCAAGAAGCTCGACATCCTGCGCATCGCCGTCGCCCAGCTCAATCCGACTGTCGGCGACATATCAGGCAATCTCGCCAAAGCCCGCGAGGCGAGGGCGGATGCCGCACGTCAGGGCGCCGATCTCGTGCTCTATACCGAGCTTTTCCTCGCCGGCTACCCGCCGGAGGATCTGGTGCTGAAGCCGGCCTTTTTGAAAGCCTGCGAAAAGGCGGCACAGGACTTTGCCGCCGACACCGCGGATGGCGGTCCCGGCGTCATCATCGGCACGCCGTTGAAGCGCAAGAGCGGCACGCACAATTCGATCATCTTCGCCGACGGCGGCAAGATCATCGCCGAACGCTACAAGCTCGATCTGCCGAACTACGGCGAGTTCGACGAGAAGCGCGTCTTCCAGGCCGGACCCGAGATCCAGGGGCCGGTCAATTTCCGCGGCGTGCGCATCGGAATTCCGATCTGCGAGGACATCTGGGGCGATGTCGATATCTGCGAGACGCTGGCCGAAAGCGGGGCGGAAATCCTGCTGGTGCCGAACGGCTCACCCTATTATCGCGCCAAGATCGATGTCCGCCACCAGGTCGTCATCCGCCAGGTCATCGAATGCGGGCTGCCGATGATCTATGCCAACCAGCTCGGCGGCCAGGACGAGCTGATCTTCGACGGCGCTTCGTTTGCCATTGGCGCCGACAAGACGCTTGCCTTCCAGATGAGCCAGTTCGAGGAAGCGGTCGACGTCACCACCTGGAAGAGACAAGGCGATCACTGGGTCTGCTCGGAAGGGCCGATGTCGAAAATCCCGGACCGGGAGGAGGCTGACTATCGCGCCTGCATGCTGGGCCTGCGCGACTACGTCAACAAGAACGGCTTCAAGAACGTCGTGCTTGGTCTGTCCGGCGGCATCGATTCGGCGATCTGCGCGGCGCTGGCCGTCGATGCGCTCGGCGAGGAACGGCTGCGCGCGGTGATGATGCCCTACCGCTATACCTCGAAGGATTCGCTCAAAGATGCCGAGGATTGCGCCCGCGCTCTCGGCTGCCGCTATGACATCGTGCCCATCTTCGAGCCGGTCGAGGGCTTCCTGCACGCGCTGACGCAGATGTTCGAAGGCACCAAGGAAGGTATCACCGAGGAGAATTTGCAGAGCCGCGCACGCGGCACCATCCTGATGGCGATCTCCAACAAGTTCGGCTCAATGGTCGTCACCACCGGCAACAAGAGCGAGATGTCGGTCGGTTATGCCACGCTCTATGGCGACATGAATGGCGGCTTCAATCCGATCAAGGACCTCTACAAGATGCAGGTCTACGCGCTGTCGCGCTGGCGCAACAGCCACGTGCCGCCGGGTGCGCTGGGCCCCTCGGGCGAGGTGATCCCGAAGAACATCATCGACAAGGCACCGTCGGCGGAATTGCGCGAGAACCAGACCGATCAGGATTCGCTGCCGCCCTATCCGGTGCTGGACGATATCCTCGAATGCCTGGTCGAGAATGAGATGGGTGTCGACGACATCGTAGCGCGCGGCCATGACCGGGCGACGGTGACGCGCATCGAGCACCTGCTCTACATCGCAGAATACAAGCGACGGCAGGCGGCGCCAGGCGTGAAGATCACGAAAAAGAATTTTGGCCGCGACCGCCGCTACCCCATCACCAATCGTTTCAGGGATCGCAGCTAGGTACCGAAAGCGCACGCGGCGCGGCCGGAGACAACCATGCCCGATTGTGAGATCAGCTTCGACATGTCACGGATCGATTTCCGTGCGACATCGGACCTGTTGATGGCAAGCTATTGGGGCGCCGGACGCACTGACGAAGTCCATCGCCGCGCCTTTGCCAACTCGCTTTGCGTCGGCGCCTATGTCGATGGCAGGCAAGTCGGCTTCGGCCGGGCGATCACCGACCGCACCGTATTCGCCTATCTCGCCGATATCATCATCTGGCCGGAGAATCGCGGGCAGGGCATAGGAAGCCGGCTCGTCCAGGCCCTGATCGATCATCCGGAGGTCAGGACCGTTTTCCATTGGAGCCTGTCGACCAGCGATGCCCATGGCATGTATGAAAAGCTCGGGTTCAAGCCATCGACCGATGGCCGCTACATGCGCTTGGATCGCGTTCCTGAATGAGGCGCGGCTTGCCCGCCATTGTTGCAAAATAATCGCAGTGGTTGGACCAGATACGCTTTTGGCGTCAGCCCGTCTTGGCGGTGCATCGGAGCGTCTCTATAAGAACCGCTCCGCAATTGTCTTGCGGGAGGTCCGAATGGCAGTATTTCACATGGTAATGCGAGGCCGCGAAGCCTAGGTCTCATCCGGCGCTCCGCGAAGGTTTGCCCTTCGTGCCGATGCCGGATCGAGCACAGGCTTATGCCGATGCCGATCGCCGCCCGGTTATGGGCGATACGCCAAATATGCCACTCCGCTTCCGGGCAATCATTGGCCCTTGCGCGGCTTCTTCAATTTTCGACCTACTGGGATCGGGCTCGTTTGTGCCCGAATGACATCATGGCTCGTTTCAAGATCGATTTGCGCGCGAGCGCCTTTCGCAGCGTTCTTGGCTTCACGCTTACCCATTGGCGGCGCCAGCCGTGGCGGCTTTCGCTCATCATGGCCAGCTTCCTGCTGTCGACGCTGGCCGATGTGCTGACGCCGCTCTATTCCGGCCGGCTGGTCGACGCCGTCGCCAGCAGCGCCGCCGCCGACGCGATTGCCTGGAATGCCGCGCTGACGGCGTTCTCGATGTTGATGGCGCTGGCGCTGGCCGGCGTCGTGTTGCGCAACCTGGCGTTCATGGGCATCGTCGAGCTGACCTTGAAGATGATGGCCGACATCGCCGCCGATGCTTTCCATCGCGTTCAGCGCTTTTCCACCGATTGGCATGCCAACAGCTTTGCCGGCTCGACCGTCCGCAAGGTGACGCGCGGCATGTGGGCGCTCGACCTGCTCAACGACACCATCCTCATCGCACTGCTGCCGTCGGTCGTCATGCTGGTCGGGTCGACGTTGCTGCTCGGCTGGTTCTGGCCGTTGATGGGTGCGGTCGTTGCTGCCGGTTCGGTGCTGTTCATCACGGTGACGGCGCTGCTGTCACTTGGCTATGTCGCGCCGGCGGCAAGGCTCGCCAACACCTGGGATACCCGCCTCGGCGGCTCGCTGGCCGACGCGGTCAGCTGCAACGCCGTGGTCAAGGGCTTTGGCGCCGAGGAGCGCGAAGAACGCCGCCTGGCCAAGGTCGTCGCCAAATGGCGTGCGCGTACACGGCGCACCTGGGTGCGCGGCACCATCAACGGCACCACGCAAGGGGTGCTGCTGCTGGTCATGCGCGCTGCGGTGATCGGCCTGGCGCTGATGCTGTGGTCGTGGGGGCAGGCGAGCGCCGGCGACGTTGCGTTCGTGCTGACCTCGCTCTTTGTGCTGCAGGGCTATCTCAGGGACATCGGCACGCATATCCGCAACCTGCAGCGCTCCATCAACGATATGGAAGAGCTGGTCGATTTCCAGTCCGAACCGCTCGGCATCGAGGACCGGCCAGGTGCCAAGCCGATCCGGATCACCGAAGGACGGATCAGCTTCGACAACGTCACCTTTCACTATGGCCATCACCGATCCGCGCTTTACCGCGACTTTTCGGTCGATATCGCGCCGGGTGAGCGCGTCGGGCTGGTCGGCCATTCGGGGTCGGGCAAGACGACCTTCGTCAAGCTTATCCAGCGGCTCTATGACGTGAACGCGGGGAAAATCCTGGTCGACAGTCAGGACATCTCGCAGGTGGCGCAAGCCTCGCTGCGCGGGCAGATCGCCATCGTTCAGCAGGAGCCGATCCTGTTCCACCGGTCGCTGGCCGAAAACATCGCCTATGCCAGGCCGAGTGCGTCGCAGGAGGAGATCGAGCATGCCGCCAAGCTGGCGAGTGCGCATGACTTCATCACCAACCTGCCAAAGGGCTACGGTACACTGGTCGGCGAACGCGGCGTGAAACTGTCGGGTGGCGAGCGTCAGCGCGTGGCGATCGCGCGCGCCTTCCTTGCCGATGCGCGCATCCTGATCCTCGACGAGGCGACATCGAGCCTCGATTCGGAATCGGAGGTGCTGATCCAGCAGGCGATGGAGCGGCTGATGGTCGGCCGCACCACGCTGGTCATCGCGCACCGGCTTTCGACAGTGCGGGCGCTCGACAGGCTGCTGGTCTTCGATCGCGGCAACATCGTCGAGGAAGGCTCGCATGACGAACTGATCCGGCTGAAAGGCGGCATCTACCGTCGCCTGTTCGAACGCCAGGCGCTCGAACTGACCAAGGGACTTGTCAGCTGACCTGAGGCGGCCTCCAGCTTCGGCCGGAGGCCGCCTCTGTCAGGCACGGTCAGCCCAGCGGGCTGGAGCAGGAGATGCGATCGCAGGGAGGCAGTCGACCCGTCGATCAGCGCCGTGATGCTGGCCGACTTGATTTGCCTGTGAAGTCCTGTCCGGATAGTAAGTCTTGGGACCTCTGTTCATCATATTGACCGAGATACGTTGTTTCTACCAATGGTTGATATATATCCGATGGAGGCAACCCACGGACGTTTTTCACGATGCATCTTTCTGCGAATGCCGAGGAAAAGTTGGCTGCGCCGTCAGTGCTGGAATCTCAGCATGGCTCGGTTCGGCCGCTTGCTGCCGAAGATCTCGAGCGCGTCGCCGCACTCTTCCTGACGAAGTTTCGCCGGCGGCGCCGTCACCTCCTCGATCGCGCGATCGCCGAAACGGCCGCGTATATGAGAGAGATTTATCTCGACCCTGCCGGCCACTCCGGTGAAAGCAACGCTCTTGTCCAGATCAACCGGCAGGGCCGCCTGGGTGGGTTCCTCGGCGTTTTGAAAGCCCGCTACGAGCTCAATGGTGCGCCATTGAATGCGGCGATCATCGGGCCGCTCATGGCCGACCCCGGCACCGATGACGGCTCGGCCGGACCGCAATTGCTGCGGGCATTGCATCAAGGCGAATTCGATCTGCAGCTGACCGATTCGGCCAACCGGACATCCTTAGCCTTCGCGCGCCCGATGAAGTATCAACTCCTGCCGGTGCATTGTCTGGGATGGACATATGTCTTCCGGCCGGCGGGAATGGCCGCCGCCGCACTGCACCGTAAATGGCCCGGCCTGCCTCACCTTGTACTCGACCCCTTTGCGCGAGCATTCGATGCTCTTGCGAAAAGAAGGTTCGAGCCCCCCGTCCAGCATTCATCGTCGCATCGCACCCACCGTGAGCCGATCAATGCCGTGCAATTTGCCGAGGAACTGCCGACCCTCCTGTCTGGTTACGCTCTTCGGCCGAGTTGGAAGGATGGGGAGTTGCCACGGCTGCTTGCGCTGGCGGCCGAGAAGCGGGCCGACGGCCCCCTTCATTTCGGTGGGATCTACGACGAAACGGGCAAAATGCTCGGTTGTTATGCCTTCTATGGTCAAGCCGGCGACATGGCGAACCTGTTGCAAATCCAGGCATTCGGATCGCATTGGGGCGCGACGCTGGATGCGCTTGTCGCCGCCGCATGGGAGATGGGCTGCGTGGGCATCACCGGGCAGACGCAGACCAGATTCATATCCCAACTCTTTGGCTACAAGAATGTCTTCTTCCGCTATGCCGGGGGAACGATGGTCCGCTCGCGGATCGCCGAGGTCACGGAAGCGGTCCGCTCCGGCGACATCTTTATCGGTGGATTGGTGGGCGACCGCTGGACCCGCCTCAGTTCCGATGATTTCGGCCGCTGATCGCCTTCAACCGGTGGTCGGCCCCAGCGGCTGGCAGCGCTCGGTTACAAAGGCCGCCTGCGGACTGGGTGCCTCCTGAGGCGTCCAACGCCCGGTCTTTTCATTCCAGCCGCCATGTTCTATGTCTGCCGGGCAGCGCGGGGGCGCGTCTTGTCAATCGTAAAAGCATCCGGTACGCCCCGCTCATGACAGTTACCGTTCGTTTCGCCCCTTCGCCGACCGGCCGCATCCATATCGGCAATGCGCGCACGGCTCTGTTCAACTGGCTGTTCGCCGTGAACAACAAGGGTCGCTTCATCCAGCGCTTCGACGACACCGACATTGCGCGCTCGAAGCAGGAGTTTTCCGACGCCATCCTCTACGACCTGCATTGGTTGGGCATTTTTCCCGACGCCACCGAGTACCAGTCGCGGCGCTTCGAAGTCTATGACGCGGCGGTCGAGAGGCTGAAGGCGGCAGGCGTTCTCTATGCCTGCTACGAAACGCCGGAGGAGCTGGATCTCAGGCGCAAGGTGCGCCGCACGCGCGGTCTGCCGCCGGTCTATGGCCGCGAGGCGTTGACCCTGACGCACGAACAGATCGCCGAATACCAGACCGATGGCCGCCGGCCGCACTGGCGTTTTCTCCTGCCCAATTTCTCAGGCGATCCACAACAGCCGGAACGCACTGAAATCCACTGGAACGACTTGGTGCGCGGTGAGGAAACCGTCGATCTGGCCTCGCTTTCCGATCCGGTCCTGGTGCGCGAGGACGGCACCTATCTCTATACGCTGCCTTCCGTGGTCGACGACATCGAGATGGGCGTCAGCCATGTCATCCGCGGCGACGACCATGTCACCAACACCGGCGTGCAGATCGCCCTGTTCCAGGCACTGGCTGCCACGCCGCCAGTGTTCGGCCACCACAATCTCCTGACCACCGCATCGGGCGAGGGCTTGTCGAAGCGCACCGGCGCGCTCTCCATCGAAAGCCTGCGCGAGGACGGGATCGAGCCGATGGCCGTCGCATCATTGGCGGTCCTGGTAGGCACTTCGGAGAATGTCGCGGCGATGCCGACGATGGGCGAACTCGCCGAACGCTTCGATCCGGCGGCGACATCGAAATCCGCGGCCAAGTTCGATCCGGACGAGCTGTTCGTGCTCAACCGGTCGCTGCTGCACCACATGCCGTTCGCCGAGGCACAAGACCGTCTCATCGTGCTCGGCGTCTCCGGCGAGCAGGCCGAACCGTTCTGGCTGGCGGTGCGCGGCAATCTCGACAGGCTGGCCGATGCGGTCAACTGGTGGCGCATCCTGCGCGAAGGACCGCAGGAGAAGCCGCAATTTTCCGATGACGACCGCGACTTTCTCCGACAGGCGTTCGACCTGCTGCCGGAGGAACCCTGGACCGCGACGATCTGGAAGGACTGGACGGGCAAGATCAGGGAAGCGACCGGCCGCAAGGGCAAGGCGTTGTTCATGCCACTCAGGACAGCCCTTACCGGACTGCCTTCGGGGCCGGAGCTTGCAGATCTATTGCCGCTGATGGGTCGGGAAGGAACGTTGGCCCGACGACCCTGACCTTGCGCTGTTCCGGCGGCAGCGCGGACACGGGCGACGTCACCGGCCTCGCGGAAAGCCGCTTGATCGCCTCGCGGTCGAGCCCACCTTCCAGATTGGCCAGCGTTTCGGGATCGGCGCCCGGATCAGGTTTTGCAACCGGGACTGGAATGAATGATGACGCGTCTGTCTCTGGCTGCGATTGCACCGGATTCGGCGGATTGCCGGCGATGATCTGGAAACCCTGCGCAGCGGCGTTGCAGCCGCAAGCCGGCGGCCGCGACACGCCGGGCCGCTTGTAGAGATAGGCGGTCGGCAATTCGCTGTAAGGCCGGCCGGTGACAGATGACGTCATCGACGCCGAATCGCTGTCCATGCCGCGCGAATAGAAAACCTGCATCTCGGGGCCGGGGCAGCTCGATTCGCAATTCTTCTGGTCGCGTTCGAAATCGCCTGCCGAGGCCGAGTTCGACATAGGGAAAAAGTAGCCGTCGCAGGTGCGCACACAGGACGTGTGGAATTCGCCACCGACGCTCGGAAAATCCGGTACGCCGGGCTGGTTGAGCACACGGCGGACATTGCGCTCCTCGCTGGGATCGTCGGGCTGGTTGGGTTCATCAAGCATATCGAGCTGCTTGCTGTTGCCGCCGAAGAGCTGATCGAACAGGTTTGCGCTGCCGCCGTCGCGGTTCGCTTCCTGCAAAGGCGCACGCCGAGGCGCAACGGTGTCGTCGCGGCAGCCATTGGCGTCGAGCGCCGCCAGGATGCGTCCGCGATCGCGGCGAGAGCCACCGCCAGCCAGCCGCTCGCGCTTGTTTTGCAAGGCGTCGAGATTGGCATTCATGCGGTCGATGGTGGCGTTGAGCCCGGCGCATTGATTGAGGTTGCGG